>JAEWVL010000173.1 GCA_023396665.1 Spirochaetota bacterium | reverse complement strand
CAATTGAATATTACCACAACAAACTGCTTCCGCACCGTCCCGAACATGAAGCCGCACTCTACGTGAAAGTCTTTTCAGGCTGGTGGCAATTTCGCTATACGGCTGATATCGTCTCGTATTATTTTCTTGACAGGGCAAATACGCAGGCAAACTATCGCGAGCCTTCGCTGACACATTCCGCCGACGCTCTTGTCGTTTCCGGTGATTTGTCGCTTTCTGCGGGCTGTCGGAACATTTTCGATGTTCGTCGACGTGATGCGGTCGGCTATCCGCTTCCCGGCCGGACGTTTCATGTTTCGGCCGTCTATAGATTTTGATTGTCGACAGCGGGAAATACCGCACCGCCTTGTGTTGGCGGTAAACACAATCCTTGATTTGGAGGATCAATGCGCAAAAGGATCTTATTCGTTTTGGTAACGCTGCTTCTTGCCGGCTGTGAATACCGGTTTTCAACACAGCAGAATTTCCCGGCCGATAAAGCTCTGTTTATCATGACTTCTGATAACATCAGTTCGTCCGGATTTGCCGTGTATGACGGCGAAAGAATGCTGCCGGGCGAGGGTGATTTTCACCCGGATGCGGTTGTTCGAGTGCAGTATCCCTATCTGTATGTGATCAACAGGCTCGGCAGAGATAACATACAATTACTGAACATTCAGGATAATTACAAAACCGTGGCGGAGATTCCCCTTCCTGGTACGGCGGCGCTTCGCGCGAATCCACAGGACATTGTCTTTGTCGGTGATCGCGCCCTTGTTTCCTGTTATGGCAACGGAGAAATACATATTTTCAATACGGTGACATTCGATTTTGAATCGTCGATACAGACCGCTTCGTATGCCTACAATGGATCATCCTGTCCGGCGTACATGCATTTTGACGAATCGGGCGCAAGAGTGTTTGTTGCGCTTCAGCGGCTTGATACGAGTGATTACCTCCCGGCTGATTATTCGCTCATTCTCGTTGTTGATTCAGCGGCGGCTGTCATAAGTGCCGAGCTGAGACTTCAGTATGCCGGAAGGGAATATACGAATCCCTATACCAGATTTCGCAATTATGACAGCGACTCGTTTCTTATCGGTTGTGCGGGGCATTTCAAGATGACCGGTGTCACGGCCGATGACGGGGGGGTCCTGATCTTCGGCGGAAATCCCCTCGTAATAGAGGGGGTGCTTGTCGATGAATCTGCGCTCGCGGCCGATATCGTTGATTTCGTTTGGGTAAATAGAACGTTGTATGCAATCACTCTGGCTGCCGATGGAAAAAGTTCGCTGATTGGTTTTGATCCCGATACGGGCGAGCTAAAGACAATACTGTCAAAAGACGGAAAAGGCTATCTGTGGCGTATCGAGGAGTGTAAGGGTCTTTTGTATGTGTGCTGCCGTGACACCGCGGATACCGGATTGCTTATATATGACACAAACAAAAAAGAATTTCTCACTACGCGTGCGATTGCAACGGGATTGCCCCCGACAGACATGGTCTTTGTCGATGATCCCCTCACACCCGCTGATGATAGACTTTATCGCTGAAAGCGATTGAGAATTTCAATCCCTTCTGCGACGTTTCGTAATCAATTGTTCCGTGTAGCTGTTTTTCAATAAGTTCAAACACCGTTTGCAGTCCAAGATTTTTCTGTTTTGTCAGATCGAAATCTGCCGGAAATCCCTCGCCGTTGTCGCTGATACAAAGGCTGATGCGGCCGTCTTCTTTTCTCATGAGTTCTATAAGTATCTGTGTTTCGTTTTTACCGTTGTGCGCGTATTTAAAGGCATTGGTCAGAAGTTCGTTTACAACCAGGCCGCAGGGAATGGCGACATCGATAAGCACCGTTACCGGTTTCATGGTATAGTACACCATGATCTTCTTGTATTCGCTGTTAAAACTGTGCAGCATCAGCTCGGTCAGTTCTTCGATATAGTCGTGAAGCTGAATATGCGACAGATCGCCTGACTGGTAGAGTTTCTGATGTACCAGCGCCATTGACAGAATCTTTTGTTCGATCTCCCGTGCAAAATCCCTGATTATTTGGCTGTCGCTGATAAAAGCGCGCAGCTGAATTATCGACTGAATAACCTGCATGTTGTTCTTTGTGCGGTGGTACAGTTCGCGAAGCAGCATTTCCTTCTCTTCAAGTCCTTTCTGTATCCTCCTCTCGCTTTGCTCAGCTCTTTCCTTGGCCGCGATCAGATCTTCTTCGTTCTTCTTTCGTTCCGAAATGTCCTGTGAGTAGCCCACCGTTCCCCATAAGCGGCCTTGAGAGTCGAAAATCGGCGCTCTGTAGTTCTCAACCCAAAGTTGCTGATCTCTATGATCGATTAGTTCTTCAAAAAACCGGGCCGTGGCATCCTGCATTATGGTTTTGTCAGTCTCCAGAACCTTTACTGCGACATCTTCTGAAAGTATGTCAAAATCTGTTTTTCCTGTTAGATCATCGGCGCTTTTAAAACCGAAAAATTCCGCAAAGACTCTGTTGACTGCGAGAAAATGCCCCTCGGTATCTTTCAGCCAGATGCGGCCCGGCAGGGTTTCAATAATAGAGCGCAGGTAGGCCTCGCGCTGTCTGATCTTTTCTTCGGAGCTGGTGGCTATTTCACGGCGCATCCGCTCGAAAATGATGTGCGCCAGCGAGATGGTAAGTGCGACAAAGAGAATCTGATAGATGATAAGAAACACGGTGTCCAGGTCATTGGCGCGGGTCATGAATTCATTGCCGCGTATCTGGAAAAGGGCGTTAGCGATTCTGACAACGCTGAAAACGGAGTAGCTGGCAAAAATGTAGCCCACTGTGCGGGACTGAAAGCCGGCCGCAGCCGGAATGCGTTTGAACACCAGCCGTACGCCCTGTATTGAAATTAAGAATGTGACCGCTGAAAGAACGATCGTCCTTATCATCAGTGATGGTGCATAAGCGCTGAAATACCGGAAACACAGTGTAAACGCTAACAACACAAAAAAATTTACTTTGTATGAGGCCTTGAGACCGTAAAAAATCTCGATTCCCATAATAAGCACAACGAAACCCGAGAGAATCAGCAGATTGCCGGCAATAATCGAGAGTGAGTCGGGGACAAGCCCCCGGAGAAAGACCAATGAAAAACCGATACCCTGAAGTACGAAATCGGCGACCCAAAAGCCCACACCCGCATAGCGTCCGCGGTTTTGCAGCCACAGCATCAGCACGAAAAGGAAACAGATAAAAGTTGTCACCATGTAGAAAAGAATGATGGTTCGTACATCAAGAGAAATCATGGGCAACATCCGTGTTATCATCGTTTCCGGACAAAAGCAAAACGACCCCTCGGGTCGTTTTGCGAATTATTTCCTTTTCATCGACTGATTGTCCAGCAAGTTCTCAGCCGCCCGCTTATGAATATAATGCGGTAGAGACTGTTTGTCAAAATATTTCACTTGTGGGAACCTCGAATAATCACTGTCGGTGAGAAAATTACTTCATTTTCATCATATTTTACGAGCTTCGGGTTGTGAAGAATATCTAATCGAAATTCTCTTACTATTCTTCATTGGCGTTTTTGCCGTTTTCTCTGTTTTCCCTGAATTTTCTGAAAGCCTCCCGAC
>JAEWVL010000167.1 GCA_023396665.1 Spirochaetota bacterium | reverse complement strand
CTGCTATCATGCATATTTCGGCTAAATCGGCACCTCCGCCGAAATAATTTTCTGTCGCAAACACGGTGCCGAGCTTTCCGGCGAATGTTATGTCGGTCGTATCGAGAAATTGTTTCATTTGCCAGCTGCAAGTACCGGCATAGGTGGGGGATCCGAAAATAACAAGCTTCGATTCGGCAATCCATTCACTGTCGACTTTATCGACAGAGAATGATCGAACCTCACAGTCTGATACGCAAAGTATTCCCCCGGCTATCGCTTCGGCAACATGGGCGGTATTTCCGCTTTCTGAATGATAGATTATTGCACTCTTCATAATTTTACCCCCTGATCATGAGCCATTTTCGCAGTGAATCTAAGTTTGTAAAGTACTATTTATTGCCGCAGGCAACAAATACAAAATATGAGTGTAGGTTTTTCCATTGCAATAATATTCGCCTGTATTATCCGTTGAACGAAAGTAAGTGTCGATAGTGTTACTTTTATCGATTTACTATTGAAGTTGATCACCGGAAGATTTTACGGGAGCAGGTGTATCTGCTTATGTGGAGTTTGTATGTATCTGGAAATTGACCGAAATTCGAGAAACCCGATCAGAAATCAGCTCTATGAGCAGCTTTTGAAACGAATATTGAGCGGAGAGCTGCAGCCCGGCACTCAGATGCCCTCGAGCCGCTATTTGCATGAAAAGCTTAACCTGTCGCGTAATCTTATTCTTGAGGCATACGAACAGCTCTCGGCCGAAGGGTATCTAGAGGGACGGCACGGGAAGGGAACATGGGTTTCACAGAGTGTTGTTATGGGAAGCTACCGGGATAAAATCAGGGAGCCTCTCGTGAAGCAGCACAGCGGTGAAGGCAGAAAGGATATCGTCAATTTCTGCTGCGGTATTCCCGATCTGAGCCGTTTTCCCGTTAAGAAGTGGAAACGTTCGATCGATTACGCCTGGTCGCTGTCCGGCAGCAGGCAGTATTCGTATCCCCCCGTTAATGGAATTGAGTCGCTTCGAATTGAAATAGCCGATTATCTTCTGCTGACAAAGGGCATTCACGCATCACCGGATTGTATCGTCATTACTTCGGGAACCTCGGAGTCGCTGTTTCTGCTCGCATCGCATTTTGCCGCGTATTCGAAGCTTTTGATCATAGAGGATCCTGTTGTTGATTTCGCCGCGAGCGTTTTTTCGCAATCGGGATATCATCTGCAGCATGTCCCGGTGGACACGAGCGGAATCGATATCGACAAGTTGCCTGAAAAACCTCAAGGTAAGCTTCTTTTTGTTTCACCGTCGCATCAGTTTCCTCTCGGTGTCGTGTTGCCAGGTTTACGGCGTGTTGCGCTTGTGGATTATGCGGCGCGTCATAATATGTATATCATTGAGGATGATTACGACTCAGAATTCCGTTACGAGGGGCAGCCCCTGCGTTCGCTGTTTCTGATGAATCCCGAAGCGGTGATCCACGCGGGAACCTTCAGCAAAAACATGATACCCGCGCTGCGTCTCGGCTATCTTGTTATACCCGAACAGCTTGTGCATGCAGTATTACAGACGAAAGAACAGCTCAATATGCGCACAAACACAGAAATACAGATGGCCATGGCTCACTTTATGCAGAGCGGCGCCTTTGTCCGCCATATCGCGCTTATGAAACGTATTTACCGGAGACGCTACGAGTTTCTGCTTAACGAACTGCAGTCGGTTTTCGGAAACGATCTCGTCGTACAGTCAAACGCTGCGGGCATGCATCTGTATCTCAGTCACCGTAATCATGAATTTTCGACAGATCACTGTGCCGCATTTGAACAATATGGTGTCATTGCTGATTGCGTCGCGGCATATTCTTCAACGAAAAAAGCGGGGGGATTACTGCTCGGTTTCGGCAATCTCGCTGAAAACAGGATCAGCGAGGGAGTCATTCGTCTTCACAGGGCGATTGACGCCATGCATACGAAGTAGCTTGTTGCATTGAAAGAGTATGTACGCCAACCCGCGTTTGTGCCTTATCAGTGTAATCGCGAAAATTTTGTCTGTCAGTGTATAGTTCTTGATATTGCGGAATGCTGTTCTACAATATGCAATTGTGAAACACCCTCTTTTTTCTCTGGCAGTTTGCTGCTAAGCGTCAAACTGCTACTGTTCCCAGTTCTCCGGGCTTAGGCGCTTGTAATGTATTCTTACTTGAACGTCAAGGAGTCATATGAAACTACATGAGGTTATGCCGGGTGCGCTTATCGTCGAGGCCGAAAAGACCATCCTTTTCGGCTGCCCGCCGGAAATAATAAAGGCGATAACGAAGAGGAACTTGCCCTTTCCCGATGTGGTCGTACTTCCCGACACGCTGTACCGCTACGGTGTCGTACAGAATGCCACCGAGTTTGTACTCTATAATTTTCTCTTCGGCACGAATAACTACTGCTCCGGAAAGAAACTTGTTATTGCGGGTGCAAGGAAGGATGTCGATGATAATCTTGCGCTTCTCAGATTGTCTCTCCTCGGCCCGACCGAACAGGAATATCTTTCAATAGGAGAGAGTCCCTATTACGGGAGCCTCTACCGTGAAGCCCGTTATCTGGCGCTCAAGGATGCAGACGGCAGGGAGTTCACTATAAACGATTTTATCGAACCCGTATATTACGAAGGCGATAAACTCTTCTGCGGTGTCGAAATTATTCATGAAGACATGAATGTGTATTCGGTCGGCAGTGTAAAAGTCGACATCAATTTTTCCACTCCGCAGCGTCCCCCCTATACACTGAAACAGGATTATACCCCGCGCCTGCCTTTCAAATTCGGCGTTGATATCCTCGGAGGAGGGTCGGGCTTCACTCCCGATCGCCCCTGTTCAGCTCTTTTGATGAATCACAATTCAGAATACATGCTGATCGATTGCCCTCCCTATCTCGAGTATTCGCTCAATTCGAGGGGTATCTCGAAAAACCAGGTGCGCTCGATCTTTCTCAGTCATATTCACGACGATCATTGCAACATGTTTCCGCTCGTTGAATACAACGACAAGGTGAAATTTCTCGGTACCAAAGAGATATACTGGATGGCAATGCAGAAACTTGCCCTGCAAACGGGAGCCGATCCGGGTGAATTCTATTCATATTTTGATTTCGTCGAATTATCGCCGTATGAGGAGAACCAGTTCTACGGTGTCACGATCGTTCCGCATTATACGGTTCATTCGATACCGACGATCGGTGCCACCTTCCGGATGCGTGACGGTGAGATATTCCGTTCATTCTGCTTTACCGGAGACAACAAGGCTGTCGACGATATCGATACCATGCTCAAAGAGGGGGTGCTCGACAGCGTGAAGGTCGATTACCTCAAGAGTATATATCATAAACGCTTCAATCTGCTTATTCCAGACGGGGGGATGGGCATTCTTCACGGTGATCCGAAGGATTCGTCCTTATCAAAGTCGGACAGCGTCGTATTCGTTCATCTTGAGAAGCTGCCGGCGCAGTTCGATGCCTCTTTTTCACTGGCAAACGAGGGAAAGCGTTACAATCTGATCGAGAGCAATCAGCATATCTATCATGCCTATACGATTCGGACGATGCAGATTCTGCAGCGCCACTTTGCCGGCATCGGAAGTGACTGGACGACAGCGATGCTCAATGATATGCGCATAATCCACTATAATGCAGATGATATCATCATAAAACAGGGCAGCGGACGAAACGGTTTTCTCTACGTGATTCTTTCGGGGCGCTGCCGGGTGAAGCATCACGATGGGGTTGCGCTGAAAAACATCGCCATCAAGGAAAGCGGTGATTTTATCGGTGAGATTGCGATTGTCAACCAGTCGGAAATGCACTCAGCCTCGGTTGTAGCCGAAACGCCGGTGGTGCTTTCGGTGCTTGATGAGAGGCTTTTCTACCGTTTTCTCGAAGACGAGAACCGTCTTGGCAATGCGATACGAATATGGAATATTCGTATCGAGCTCGAGAAATATGAACCCTTTTGCTATTTTTCGGATGCACTGAACGAATTTATAGCGAATAAGGCGCATTACCGCGATAGTAAAAAAGGTGAAACCGTTGTAACCGAAGGTGATGAGACGACGAATTTCTACATTATTTTAAAGGGTCGTTTCGATATACGGCAGAATCGTCAATCGATTGGAATTATGAATGAAGGCGGTCTTTTCGGTGAGTATGCAAGTTTGCATCAAATGCCCAGAACCGCTACGGTGATGGCATTATGCGACAGTACCCTTCTTGAACTCAAGAAAGAGGATATCAATACGATAGTCTTTACGACGCCGATTCTTAATTTCTTTGTACAACGAATGATGAAAAACCGTCTGCCCTGAAAGATCGGTTGACGGGATATTCATGAATGTCATGACCTTATAATCAATGCCCGATTGCCACGATTTTTACACACCACTTCTAAGCCGGCGGGATTGTTCGCGCCGTATTTTCTATCTTCGATGCAAGCGAAAAGGATCCGGTTTTTTCAAGAAGTTATGCTGCTTTTTCGCCGATAAGGTCAATAAGAGTAGTTTTGAGTCCGGCCTATGGGCTTATATGACAGAATTGATCAAATCAGGGTGTTGGCTGAGCCGCGATCGGGTTCAGACAAACATCTGTTAATCGGGAGTTGGTAAAAATGACAAATATGGAAAAAATATCGGTATTTGCGCTGATAATCATTGTGAGCACTGTTATAACGGCGCAACAACCCGCAGCGGGAAACGCGCAGACTCGACCCGCGGCCGGGGCAAGTGCTGCCTCACAGACTGGTCAGACCTCTGCAGCCGGTTCCGGATCTGTCGGAGAGGGTTTCGGTTCTGTGACATGGGGCTCCGCCTACCAGACAGTGCGTGAAAACATCAGCGGCGCTCTGAAGTACACTGACGAAAACAAGCTCATCATTTCCCAGGACGGAGAGTTGACCTATAGTTACGGTTTCTTCTATAAAGATCCCGAAGTGACCGGCAATCCCGAGCCGGCACCCTCAGTACAGCCGGGGGCAGGTGATAATGCACAGCCATCTGAAGCGGCCGAAGGAAAGCTCTTTTTTGTGAAGGTCGAATTTCCCTATCTGGCTTATGAGGATGTACGGGCG
>JAEWVL010000126.1 GCA_023396665.1 Spirochaetota bacterium | reverse complement strand
GCCGGGACAGCGGCGGCAGCTTCATGGGCGGCGAATACGACCTGAATCTGGCGAATCCCGTCGTGCACAATCGCATACGCGAAGCTATGGACGAGATGATGCAGATCGGTGTCGACGGCTGGCGCTGGGATTACGTGTGGGGATACGAAGTGCATGAAGTCGTCGCCTGGATCAAAGCGACGAAGAAAGAGGAATATATTTCGATTGGCGAATACTGGCAGGATTCGCCGACCATGAGCGGCGATCCGATGGTGAAGCGCTACGGCGCCGACGAGGCAAAGCGCATTCTCGGCTGGGCGAACGAAAGCGGGGGATGCGCTTTCGACATCATACTGAAAAGAAATATTAATACCGCGAATCCCGCGAATCTTAAATACGGCCTTAATCTGTCGGAGAACGCCGACGCGCGAAGCGCTGTGGTGACTTTTGTAGATAATCATGATATGGGCGCTTCACCCTGGTCGGCGGCCAACGGCTGGGGACAGCAGTGCTGGCCCTGTCCCCCGGCGTATAAAAGCAAGGCCTACGCTTTTATTCTGACGACGCCGGGGACTCCCTGTGTGTACTGGCCCGACTGGTATGACTGGGGACACGCAAGCGAAATAAACGAGCTGATCGGCATACGAAAGCAGGCGGGTATAACTTCTGCCAGCATATGGAAACAGGCCCCGGGTGAACATGGCGGTCTGGCCGGCTATGTCTGTGACGAGAAGGGAAACGAAAAGATCGCGCTTTCGATCGGGTCATTTTTCAGTGCCGACGGATCCTGGGAAAAGGCTTACGAAAAAGACGGCAGCTACACCGTATGGCTGCGCCCTTAACTCAGGGGGCCGGCCGTTTCGATCCGGTAGTGCTCAGTTCAGTTTCCGCCGTGTTTTTTTTGGATTTTGTAAATAAATCGGGTTTTGTTACAAATTGTTACAACAGGAAAAACCAATCTTACAATGAAGTGATAGTGTACCTCTAACCTTAGGAGGTTTACTATGAAGAAAGTAACGATAGTGCTGATTGTACTTGCGGTTATCGCGATGATGACGGCCGCTTGCGGAATGCACGAGGCCGGAGATCACGAACAGCGGATGAATTATGTTCTGTGGCGGGCATCAGGCGCTCTGGATCTTAGCGATGAGCAGAAACAGGAAGCGAAAGCGGTATTTGCCGAAGTCGCGGACACGATGAAAGCACACCGCAGTGAATGCGCGCAGGCGCATCAGCAAGTTGCCGACATGGTTCGCTTCAACCAGATTAATGAGGAATCGGTGAACGCGCTTATCGATGAACGTTTGCTGAAATTTGAAGAGATTCGGCCTTTGATGGTCGAAAAAATTGTCGATCTCTACGCCATACTCGATGGCGATCAGCGGCAGAAACTCGCCGATCTGATGGAAAAAAGATTTTCCTCCAGCAGGTAATTTCCTGTACAATGCCCGGAGGTCTTATAGAGTCTCCGGGCTTAGGGCGCATGCCCCTTGCAGAAAAACATGGCGTGACACAACTATGGGAAGCTCGATAATTGCCAATGACGAAAATAAACAATCCGGGTTTCAGAAAAGCCGTATGGCTGCTTGCGGTAAGCGAGACGATTCATAATCTCGAAGAGGCTATCCGGCTGCCCTTGTGGTCCGCGACAGCCGGGGTCTGGCATCCGCCGGTCGAGCCTTTTCAGTTCCGCTTTGCGGTGGCGGTCGTGACCCTTGTATTTGTCGCAGTCATCGCCTGGTATTCAAAAAAAGGCGCTACGTACGGCAAATATCTGATGGGGGGATCACTCATCGTAATCCTGTTCAATGTCTTTATCCCCCATCTGGGCGCCAGCCTTTTCCTCATGAGCTATACCCCCGGAGTGCTGAGCGCTCTGCTGTTGAATCTGCCCCTGTCGGTCTGGCTGCTGCGCCGCGGATTGCGGGAGCGCGAATTTTCGCCGCGATCGCTTGTCGCGGGAACGATCATGATGGCGATGATACTGCTGCCGGTGATGGCGGCATCATTTGCCCTCGGGGCGAAGATCGGCCTGCTGTTATGACCGACGCCCGGTCTGACCGATCGCCGGGGCCTCGTACCGATAATCGGCAATAAAACCTTTTTGTTGTAAAGATCGCGAAACTGTCAGGAGCTCGCATGAAAGAAAAAATTCTGCTCATTGACGATGATAAAAAACTGCTCGAATTGCTGGCGGCCTTTTTCGAAAAATACGGCTATCTGGCGACGGCGATCGACGATCCGCTGGTGGCGATCGAGACGATCGAAAAAGTGCGTCCCTCTTTGGTTATACTCGACGTCATGATGCCCGGTATGGACGGATTCGAGTGCTGCCGCTGCATTCGCCGCAATTTCTCAGTGCCGCTGATCATGCTCTCGGCGCGCGGCGAATCGACCGACAAGATTGTCGGTCTCGAGCTGGGAGCCGACGACTATCTTGCAAAACCCTTCGAGCCGCGCGAGCTGCTTGCCCGCGTTCAGGCGGTACTGCGGCGGCATGCTCCCCTGCCGCTTGCGAGCGGTCTCGAGATGAACACGAAGCGCAACAGCGTCAGGCTGAACGGTGAAGAAATTATTCTGACAACGCTCGAATTCTATATTCTCAGATACCTCGCCGAGAACAGGGATTACATCGTATCCAGAGAGATGATCTTCGAGAAGATCAAGGGTATGGAGAGCGATTCGCTCGACCGCTCGGTGGATGTGCTTGTCAGCAGGCTGCGATCGAAACTCGGCGATGATCCGAAGCGGCCGAAAATAATCAAGACCGTTCACGGTCGGGGATACATGTGCATCGTATGACAAAGGTTCCGTTTGTGCGCAGTGTTTACGTCAAGATGGCGGCGAGTGTTCTGTTTTCGTGGCTGGGGATAACGCTGTTGGGCGCAGTTCTCTTTCGTGTCACCGTTCAGCACCTGGCGGGCGAACCGCAATTCAAAAAGATAGTGGCCCATTGCTGCGAGCTGGCCGCCGCCGATATCGAATCGGGAAGCATTGAAGATAAAGTTGACTGGTATGCTGAAAAACTCAATATCGGCATTACGGTTTACGACGGCACACGTGTGCATGCTAGTGATGCGGATTACCCGCCGCTTTCGCTTGTAAGAGAAAAAATGCGCTATCACGGCGACAGGCATGTCTATCTACGACGCCGGATGAACTTCGTACTCGAAAAAGGCGGTCGTGTTTATCTCTTTTATCACGACCGAAGCGGAACGTTCGGGCGCTACTTTCTGCTGGCCGTGTCGGCCAGTGCGGCACTTGTGCTGACCGTACTGCTTTTTCATTTCAGAAGAATGCTTCGGCCGCTTCGCCTTCTGCATCGCGGCATGGCGCGTATCGCCGACGGAGAGCTGGAGTACCGTATGCCGGTAACCACGAAAGACGAGTTCGGTGCGCTGGCGACCGCATTTAACGGGATGACCGGCTCACTTCTGCGCATGATGCGTGCGAAAGAGCGCATGATACTCGACGTCAGTCACGAATTCAAATCGCCGCTTGCGCGCATCATGCTTGCGCTCGAAATGGACGACATCGAGCATCTGCGTTCGTCGGTCGCCGCCGACGCGATGGGCCTGTCTGAAATGATCGGCACATTGCTCGAGCGCTACCGGTCGGGCGCGAACATCACGCTCGCACTGTGTCATACCGACATTGGCGTTCTCGTAGAGGATGTGATTGCCCGCGAGAAGAATTCTGCGCGCATTCGCTATGTCCGCAGGCCTTGTGCGGTCAACTGTGATCCGGCGAGAACGGCGATACTGTTTCGCAATATTATAGAAAATGCCCTGTTTTATTCTAATGATAATATAGATGTAAGTATAGATATAATGGAACAACAAATATCTTTACACAAAGATGTACATAAATGGGCAGTGTTCACGGTACGTGATTGCGGCGGGGGGATCAGTGCCGCTGATCTTCCCTACGTCTTTGAGCCTTTTTACCGGGCCGACCGATCGCGCAGCGCCTCGACCGGCGGCACCGGACTGGGTCTTTTCATCTGCAAAAGCATCGCCGACGCCCACGGCTGGAAGATCGAAATCGAAAGCAGGGAGGGCGAAGGAACTTGTGTGCGTCTGAGAATTCCCGTCGACAGCTGTATTGAATAAAGGAGGTCTTTTTTCTCATGTAACATTGCTTCTGTTATCGGCACATATAGCCATGATCAAGTTAGAAGCATATAACAATTACAGCGGCATTTCGCCACCGAGTGTGCGAATGCTTTATACAGAGGTTTGATGAAATGCGAATACTGACTGATGCCGAACGCCGCGTCATCATCGGCAAGGGGACAGAGCGCCCTTATACCGGAGAATATACCGATCACTTTGAAAAGGGGCTTTATCTGTGCAGACAATGCGAGGCGCCGCTGTACCGCTCTAAAGACAAGTTTCATTCGGGATGCGGCTGGCCCGCCTTCGATGACGAGATAGAAGGCTCTGTCAAACGCGTGGTCGATGCCGACGGTGTGCGCACCGAAATCGTCTGCGCGAACTGCGGCGCTCATCTGGGACATGTCTTCGAGGGTGAAGGCCTTACGCAGAAGAATGTGCGTCACTGCGTCAATTCGATATCGATGCTCTTTGCGGCGGAAGAAAGCGGAGAGGCTGTGCGGGCCGGCACGGAGGGTGCAACAGATACACTGCGGCGGAGTATCGCAGAAAAAAACACTCATATACGGCGCGCCATGTTTGCCGGGGGCTGCTTCTGGGGCCTCGAGCATTTCTTTCAGAATGTGCCCGGTGTCATCGCCACCATGCCGGGTTACAGCGGAGGGCGAACGAAGAACCCGACGTA
>JAEWVL010000121.1 GCA_023396665.1 Spirochaetota bacterium | reverse complement strand
AAATTGACATGATTGCGAAAGTGCGGCAGGTTCATCGTACTTTTATCGTTAACAAACAAATTGGATCAATAGCGCGTGTTTCAAAAGCGGCTTGTCGCAGTGCACGTGACAAGTATAACAAGATAATCATTGATGAAGAGACAATTCGCGCGAATGTTGACGATGGCAGATTCTTTGAATTCAAGAAAGAGTACTATGCCTCAAACGCTCTTATTGCGGGTTTTGCCAAGCTTGCGGGACAGCGCACCCTCATTATGGGTGTACGTACGGTGAGCGGACTGCGCTCTGTCAGCGCAGTCGTTAAAGCCAGAGAGCTTCTGCGCATGGCTTATCGCACATCGACACCGCAGATATTAATCTATGGTGACGAATGGGCAAAGACCATGCATCTTGAAGCGAACCTTCGTGCCTACTATGATTTCATGAAAGTTCTGACAGAAAGAAGCTCGTGTCGTATTCATCTGGTTACTTCGGTCAAAGCTCTGCAGAAGTTCGAAATCACCTCGACCGCAGATGCGGTGATTTTCATAGCTCCCGAATCTATCAGTGACAGCGAAAAGCTTATAGCTGAAAGAAACGCGACTTATATTGTGAACTGTTTTGATGAGGCCTTTGATTGTGCGGCGCGTATCCTCAAGCTTGTCGAGAATCGACAGACAACCGCTGTCCCGCCGGCGGCAAAGGTGAATGTGCCGGCCGACAAGGCGCAGGCTTTTGAAATTCGTTCTTCGGTTATCGACGGCGTTGTCGACAAGGGAAGCTTTGTCGAGTTTTTCGAGCCCTTTAACAGGCCTGCGGGTCCGAACCTTGTGACCGGTCTTGCGCGTGTCAACGGCATGACGGTGGGTATCATTGCCGATCAGCCCCAGATCAAGGGCGGCGGTGCGGATGCTTTCGGAACAGAGAAGTTTCGCGTGTTCACACAGCTTGTCAACCGAATGAAACTGCCGCTTCTGATGTTGTCGAATTCTTCGGGATTTGTGCCCGGCTCTCAGCAGGAACGCTATCGTATTCAGGCGGTTGGCGCTGACTCGCTTGACGAGAACATTCTCGGTGAAATTCCCGTATGCTCTGTGGTGCTGAACCAGAATTACGGCGGCCGGCAGATTCAGTCTTTTTCAAAATCACTTCGTCCCGGTATACGCTATATTGCGCTTGAAAATGCTACAATGGCTGTTATGGGAGCCACTGCTGCTTTTGATCTTCTCGGAGCAAGACAGTATGCGAAGTTATTGGCTGAGAGCAAGGACAAGGCCGACGCTTATCAGAAGGAATTTCTTGATGGCTATAACGACAAAGCTCTTGCGAAAAATGATGCTTTATCAACCGGCGTACTCGACGGAGTGGTGAAGGATCAGAGTAAGCTGCGCGAGCATATAATCAAGGAATTTGAAAAGGCGATAGCGGAAGTGAAGACACTTTTCTAAAACACGATTTTGCTATCTGCATGAAAAAGAGGCTGTCCCTGATCAGGACAGCTTTTTTTTGTAAAATTTGCATTTCTTCTTTCTGAGACCTTATCCAGTAGAAGTGAATGTAATGAGTGTCTTCGGAAATATTCTGCACGCCATCACGTATGTCTGAAAACTTTACGTGCTACACGTCTTGTCGAGTATCATCCGGATGGTGCCGCTTATGACATCATCAAGGGGGGGGATAGCGCCACGTGAGCCTTTATTTTGAGTGAACGTTTGAATTGTATGCAAATACCTGGGATGTTCTGTTGGGAACCTCGAATAATTACCACCCGCAATGATTTAACCTCGATTTTCATTGGAATTATTCGAGGTTCGAGTTGCAAAGATTATTTTTTAGAGATTCCCTGTTCTAATCGTGCCGGGTAATATGAACAAATTATATAAGATGAATATTTATTATTCGCAAAAATAACAGCTTTATAAAAAAATACAAAATTACATAATTACTAATTTGACATCACGCAAAAGTGTTATAACAAAAGACATGGTATGAAATTAAGAAATAGCTGTTATTTACTATTAGTTCTTTGCTCGATGCAAATGGAAATTGCAGCGATGAAAATAATAAGGGATGCAGAGGAAAGAAAATCGCAAAGCACGGTTAGAAACAAACAAAACCTCTTCTACTGGTTCTATGGTTGCTGATTGGGTAATTGTCGGTAGTTTAGTGGGCGGACCAATGGTGCCTGCTCTGGGTGCGGATATTGGTGCGATGTTCTAGAAATGAAAATGGGATATCTCTCGTACGGTTCAATTTATGATGTTTAAAGGAGGAACTATGAATAAATATGAATTTATCCTCATAATGTTTTTATTCCTGTTTTTTGCTCAGTTATATGCCGAGGAACGTTATTTGGAATTAGGTGCCTCGTATTCGTTATATAATAAAGTTCATACTTTACATGGTTTTGATACTGCAGATTTAGTATTGGAGAATGGAGAGACTGTTGAATATTCAAAGTACTCAGAATCTACAAAAAAATATAATGATTATGATTGGGATTATGGAGATAAGACCTTGTCTACGTTTCCATCATTTGGTTTGTATGGACGAGTGGGTTTTTTTTATAAAGAGAAGAGATCAAAAGATTTACTTGATTTCAATGTTGGTTTAGGGTATAACATATTTCTTGGGTATGAAGATAACAGCAAGAATTGGAAATCTTATAAATTTGATAATGGAATTGAAATAGCAGCTGATAATGGTTTCATTGGAATTGGGTTTAAAGCTGTTCTGATACTTCGTTCATTTTCATCAAATGAATTAGTTGTGGACTCATATCACGTTGATGATACAAATAAAAGGATTTATCCTGCATATAGCGATGATAAATATTTTCGTTCAGCCAGTTTTGGTCTAGGTATTATGCTATTTTCGGCAAAAATTCCATATATTAATAGTCGACTGTATTGTGATTCTGTTTGTAGTTTGGGATATGTAGGTAAGTCAAAATATACATATATCAATGATGGCTATGTACGAATTGGATTGTTGTACGCGATCTGGTGAATAGATAAGCTCATTGTACAAAGGATTGATTGAATTATTACTGTATTATCTGATTTATTCACCTTGCTCTTTGAAAACTTCGCCGCCGCCAAAGCCCTTACCCCGCTTGTGATGTTATAAATGGTATTGTTGGATGTTTCAGGTATTCATGCAACTTCTATTGTACATGATGAAGGCTGTGACGATGATCACCGTAGATACGCAGGACGAAATCCTATCGGTATGGTATCAGCATTTTGGATTTCTTCAACTCAATCAGATGCAGCAGGTTTCTTGGGAACTGGGATTATGTAGTAGCATTATAAATGAGGTATAAAATGAAAACTTGTCCGGTAATAATTGCATTGATAACATTTCTTTTTGCTCAAGAATTGGTTGCATCAGAAACAAAGAAAATTTATATCGGAGGTATTCTTGGTTTCAATTGGTCTTTCAATGAGTTACTTGAGGATAACGAAAATTTATCAGATTATGCATGGGAAAATCTCGATGTTTCTCCGATAACAGTTGGATGTGAATATGCCTATGATTTCCTTTCAATCAGTTACCAAACATCACCATTCAAACGTCAAATTGGAAAACTATACCTTACAAACAATGAGTTACTAATCAGAAGTTCAATTACTTATCAAAAACCATACAAACTGGTAAAAAGCGACAGCGATCGGGAAGGTCCGGGTTGGGATGATGACTATAATTATAAGGAATATAATGCGTATTCGTTTAATAATTATGGGGAAATCGGTTATCTGTTTACTTATGATTTTTTTATTTTTAACAAAATGTCATATAAGATGCTATTCATGCATAATGAGTTTCAAAAACCCGGGCCGGGTTTGGGAATACTGACAAGTATTGCATACAATTATTCAACTTTTAGAAGCAAAGATATCCTGATTCCCGAAGGTGAAAGAGAATTTTTTAACAGATGTGGAACATTCAAGGGGGATAAAGTATTTACGATTGGTCCTCAGATAACGCCTATTGCTTCTTACGTATTTGAAAATTTTTATATTGGTATCGGGTATTCCATGATGATCATGCCATATCAGAAAGGAAAAATTTACACTGATGTTGAAAATTTTAAATTAAGTGGAAAAGACAGACTTATAACCAATTTATTTATCACCGCAGGTTTAAAGGCAAACAATGTCATGTTCAGTGGTTATTTTGGGACTGAAATGTATAAATCATATGAATTACCTTATGAAGATGACATCATTTTCAATGAAAGCATTGGTAACTTTGAGCTGCGAGCCGGTGTGTTATTTTAACTCATGCAATCATTCAAATACATTGTCAAAGCATTCTTGGAAAATATGTTGCGAATTTAAGTAGATGCATTATAACATTTTGATTCGGTTCAGTCTGCTTTTGGATATGAAAACGGCATAGGTGTTGAAAAGAAGGATTTTCTTAACTGGACCTTCGGAGGCAGTTACAGTAGCGATGGCACACGGAATAAATCGATGCGGGCCCGCCCATGGTTGCCGGGTGATAATCATACGACAGATACGGCTGATGGTGATCCTGATATAGGTGACAATTCTTTATTGATGGTTCTTTTAGATGTATCTGGTACGCATCAAACATCAATAGTTCATGATGAGGGTTGCTCGAAAAAAAATCGATACTGGTACTTAGATCCTATAGGCATGCTGACGGCTTCAGCGTCGTCTGCTTTAGGTCTGGATAATACCGGTTATTTGGGCAGTTCTTATGATTCTCCTGTTGGATATGCATTGATCGGGTCTCCTTTTGGTTTATACGGAAACGGTGCCGGTTTAGCTTATGGGTTATCGAAATGATTATACGGAGTGTAAGAATGAATAACAAGCTCATTATTATCATATCAATTTTAGTGTTATTTTTTATGTCGACAACCTCTTTTGCTGCATCCTATTTTGATATTGGTCCTTCCTATTCTGTAGTTAACACAATACGATATAAGAATATAGAAACAAAATCACAAGTGAAAGAAGTAACTCTCGAAAATGGAGATCTGGATAGTTATACAGATGAGAAATATGGAGACTATTCGTTTATTAAGGGCGACAGGAAAGAAGCTGTACATCCCTCTTTTGGTTTACAGGGAAGATTTGGAATAAATACTTCTGACAATCAAACTACTGAAGGCATATCCATGATGGGTACAATAGGTTTGTATTCATATCTTGGTTATGAAAATAATCTAAAAGATTGGAAATCTTATAAGTTGGATTTTGGTGCGGAAGCGGGTATCGATTTCGGAGTAATTGCTATCGGTTTGAGAGCTGTGTTCTTATATAGGATTTTCTCCTGTGACAACTATACTGTAGATCGATATGTTGTTGATGATTCTGCAAAGGAAATAACTCCTGTTTATGAAGACACAGAGAACGCATTTTCTTTTGGTTTTGGAATGGGTTTTTCGGTTTACTCGCCAAAATTGACCTTTGTAAATAGTAGATTGTTTGCGGATTTTAGTTTTGGTTTTTGGCCTAACTATGAATCAACGTATGATTCCGGTGTAATTGAAACAGCTGTTAAATTTGGAGTATTGTATTCAATTATGTAATAATCCTTCTATCTGGGAGAATGTGGTTATGCTTGTTTTGCTTTTGACCTCACTCCGAAAGATATACCAATAGTGTTAAGAAAATTTCTTGCAAAATTCAAACAAATAACGCAGGAGATGATAGAAGCGGCGCTTGCAGATCGAATGGAAATAGATGACACAGAATAAGATTTTGAGTTTTCGAGATTATTGGTTGATTTGCCAATACAATGATTCAGTAAAAGTGTAAATGTTCTTTCGAAACTATTTTTTCTGTGAAGCAACATGACCCTTCGGCGCGCGAGTGATGCGGCTCTTGCGAACTACCGCGCAAACGGTACCCTGTCGGACGGACAGCTTATCGACTATAATCTTGCGGGACGTGTTTCGCAGGTGAGCGGTGCGGATATACCCTCAGAATCGTATCTGTACGACTACAGCGGTTCCCGAATCAAAAAGCGCCTGTACGACAAGGGCAGCGTCATCACCACCTATACCATCGACGGGCTTTTCGAGCGAACCGAGTTCAACGGTGCCAACGCGCAGGACACCGTGTATGTGGTCGGGCTCAATAACGAGCTGGTGATGCAATATACGAAGGCCTCGACTGAGTATCTGTCGATGCTCGATCCGCAGGTGTATGGTAATATCTTTGACCTTCGTACCGTTGACGGTTTCGCGAAATATGCATACTATTGTTTTTCTGACCATCTTCTTGATCGAAAAACCC
>JAEWVL010000075.1 GCA_023396665.1 Spirochaetota bacterium | reverse complement strand
AATCTGTACGGCTGTATTTATGCCGAGAACAAGGTGCTGCTTATATTCAATGTCGAAGCTTCCCGTTCGGCTGAGATAGAAAACTATTTGAAGCAGAACAATCTCTTTGGAAACGAACCGACCAAATCCACCGGAGAGAAGTATTGTGAGTACACCATTCAGGTGGCTTCTGACGATAAAGCGTTGCCCCTCGCGAAAATCCGCTTCGAATTGCTTAAACATGGCGCCCAAAATCTTGATACAGTGCCGGTGCATTCGTCAATTCCGGACATTTCAGTTATTACACTATAATGTAAAAGCCGCCGATGGCGGCTTTTGACTTTTAACAAAAGGATCAGTATCCCCCCTTCTTATGAGAAAAGAGGAAAAATGGACGTATGCGCGGGTTTACATCGAGATTAACAACCGATGTAATCTTTCCTGTTCTTTCTGCAAAGAATCTGATCGGCCGAAGTTGACTATGGATAGGGAGCTGTTTGAAAGAGCCATAGACCAATCGAAAGGACTTGCGCGGACTGCGGTCTTTCATGTGCTGGGTGAGCCGCTGCTGCATCCCGAGCTACCTTGTTTCATTGATTATACGCATTCTGCTGGGATGCAGGTGATGATCAGCACCAATGGCACCCTTCTTTGTTCGAACGCGGCGGAAACGCTGCTCGGTGATCGTGTGCAGACACTGAATATTTCTCTGCATGCATACACCGCCGTTACGAATCGCACTTCGTATCTCGAGGCTGTCTTTGAATTTGTGCAGCGCTCGTTGAATGCAGGCCAGGCGAATCGTATCAATCTTCGCCTTTGGAATGCGCTTAGCCCCGAGTGCAGTGAAATTCTGGATAAAATCAATCAGCATTTCGGTACGGTGCTGGTTCCACCGCTAAGTCTCAGCGAAATCAAAAGGGAAAAAGCACACTTTATTTCCAAAATTAATGGGCGCCTTTGTCTTCACTTTGATACCTGTTTTGAGTGGCCGGATCCCGAAGCAAGTGTTTTGTCGCACAGAGGTTTTTGTTATGGTCTGGGCTCGCATTTCGGTATTTTGGTTGATGGAACGGTTATTCCCTGCTGTCTCGATGCCGGGGGCATTATTGCCTTGGGAAATATCAAAGAATATCCTTTATGTGAAATACTCCGCTGTGAACGTGCAATCAGGATGCGCGAGGGATTTGATGCGGGTATATTCACAGAAGATCTCTGTACGCGCTGCGGCTTTGCCGCCAGGTTTGTCAGAAAAACGAGGTTCTCGAGTCGAACAGAGAGATTGAAGGTATCCCCCCATTAAGTGAAACAATATTGCTAATGATAAAGGAGTTTTGTATGAGCATTCGTGTTGGTATTGTCGGGTATGGAAATCTCGGTCGCGGTGTTGAGGCGGCAATCGCACAAAACCGGGATATGGAGCTTGTTGCGGTATTCAGCCGCCGTGATCCCGCAAGCGTTCGTATAGTTAGTAGCAATGTCAAGGTTGACAGCGTTGATAATCTTGATAATTATGTCTCTTCAATCGATGTACTGATACTTTGCGGCGGAAGTGCGACAGATCTGCCTGAACAGACGAAACAGTATGCGAAACAATTCAACGTTGTGGACAGTTTTGATACTCACGCGAATATTCCGCAACACTTTGCAGAAGTTAACGCTTCGGCAAAAGCGGCCGGAAAAGTTGCGGTGATATCTGTCGGCTGGGATCCGGGAATGTTCTCTCTCAATCGTCTATACGCAGAGGCGATTCTTCCGATGGGAGAGACCTATACGTTCTGGGGAAAAGGCGTCAGTCAGGGTCATTCTGACGCTATTCGCCGTATTAATGGGGTCAGGGATGCGAAACAATATACCGTACCGGTAGAATCAGCGCTTGAAGCGGTACGGAGCGGACAAAATCCGCTACTAACTACACGGCAGAAACATACCAGGGTTTGTTTTGTGGTTGCCGAAGAGGGTGCTGACACGGCGGTAATCGAGAAAGAGATTGTCACAATGCCCAATTATTTCGCCGATTACGACACGACAGTACATTTTATCAGTCAGGAGCAGCTGCAACGGGAACATGGCGGCATACCCCATGGCGGTTTTGTCATTCGAAGCGGTAAAACGGGGCCGCAATCTGAACATAATCATGTCATCGAGTATCGTTTAAAACTCGATTCGAATCCCGAATTTACCGCATGCGTACTTGTGGCTTGTGCGCGCGCCGCAAACCGGCTCAGCAAAGAGGGTGTCAGTGGCTGCAAAACGATTTTCGATATCGCGCCTTCGTATCTTTCAGCTGCCACACAGGAAGAACTTATAAAAAACCTTTTATAAAAAGCGGGGGGATAGGGGAAACACCCGCCATACTGATTTTGGCGGGATTATCTCATCTCTTTGTTTCGTTCATATTGATGTAGGTGCGTGCGTCTCTGACGATTGCGCGTTCGGCGAAAGCTCCCTGGTTTTGCACTAAAAGTGGAATCAGTTCTTTCTCAAGTATGTCGGCCTGATCGGGACGGACGATAAGATCGCAAGTCTCCCAGGCCTGGCTTTCCACTTTGCCTGCGGCGGGGTCGCTTGCCTGATGTGCCGCAACGCGGATCAGCGTTGCCCCGCCTGCGCCGAGTTCCATTGCGCGGGCGACGATTTTGGCGGCATTGCCCTCCTCACAGGTGATGGAAAAGCTCTCAAGTTCCAGACAGCTGTTTTTCTGCCTGGCCTTGCGTTGGCGTCCCGACGAGGTGAGTCTGCGCCAGTCGGTCGAGCCGCGAAGTTCGTCCAGAGCGGTTATTACCTGCTCCATGCTGGCCACATGTTTGCGTCGGTCGCTGTAAATCTGCGAATTGACGGTTTCCGCAAAAACCGGCACCCGATAAAGAAACCCCTTGCCCGGTTCGGTCATTCCTGCACGCCGCATCGCGATATCGAAAACAAAATCAGAATCGGCAGAAGGGACCAGAAAATAGAGAACTTCCTTGTTAACAGGGATTGTTATCCGCAGTAATCCGATTTGATCACGAAGTCCCATCCCTTCGCCATAACACACCGAGGGAACGCAAAGACCCATTTCAAGCATGACACGGGCGATTTCATCGCCCTTACCCCGCTGAACAATGCAGGTGATCAGATCCCAGCTGGTCTGATCTATTTTTACGCTGTTATTTACCAGCAGATGCAGATGATCATCTGGCCAGATGTTTTTATCCCTATGTATAAGGACACAGTTTTCGCAATACAGGCTGCCTCTTCCAGGCAGATACAGATCGACCGCGCGAGCAAGCTGGTGCATGAGGCTCACCGCTTTTTCGCGCGGCACGTATATACGCATATACTCAGCTCGATCTTCATTGAGCTTGTAGACGGTCTTGAACAGAGAGCTCTTCTCAGCAAAACTGATCTGTTTTGAAAGTGTGGTATAATAGCGCTTTATACCGAGCCTCGTCAGTTCCGCTTCGGCTGCCGGAACAAGGCGTCGATCCAGGATGCAGTTGATGCGGGAAACCTGAAATCGGTGCATCATAAATCACCCCCTTCGAGGCGGGCGTTGAGTCGGCCTCTCTGCAGGTCGCTGATGATGCCGCTCAGCAATACCGTGATAATCGGGCAGACAGAAGCCATAGCAAGCACTCCGAATACATCCGAGCCGGCACTTTGGGATCCTATGCCGACGCCGGCGGCAATAACGAGCGGAACGGTAATCGGACCGGTGGTGACGCCGGCCGAGTCCCAGGCGATTGCGCCGATCTCCTGAGACGAAAATATAGTTAGTAGCAGTGCCAAAAGGTAAAGCCCTGCCAGAATCGGAAGTAGCGGCCAGTCAAAGAGAATTCGGGCGAAACCGGCGATCATGCCGAGTCCGACACCGATGGAAACGGTCCGGATAAGAAAAGAACTCTTGTAGGTACCGGTAGTAAGATCTTCGAGGGTATGGCCGAGCGCACGAAGCGAGGGTTCGGCGAGCGTGGCGCCGATACCCATGGCGAAGAGAAACAGCAGTACGACGATGTATCCCCCCAAACCTTCGACGAGCGGTTTGTCTTCGGGTACGTACAGATAACTTCCGCTGAGCTCGTTGTATTTTGTTCTGTCGAAGGGAACAAAGAGTGGCTTGCTTCCATCGAGAATCGCCACGAATTCTCGGTATCCCCCCTCTGGAGAAGAGAATACCGTTATCGAAGAGGGAGAAATGTTTCTGTAGGTGACCGAAAGGTCCGGACGCTCGGTGGGGCTCCATGCTTTGGGTAAAGCCAGACCGGCCTGACGACCGATATTTGTAAGTCCCTGTTCCATGCCGATGGTAAACAAAAAGAATCCGGCAAAACTGAGCACAAGGCCGAAAACGACTTCATCCAGGTGAACAATTTTCTCCCGAACAAAAATTTTAAGCGCTGCAATGAGTACAAACGTCAAAGGCAGTATGGCAAGTGCAGAAGCCTTTATTGCCATGAAGACAAGCGGCGCTTTTTGCTCTTCTGCGGGAGGGCTGTATTGCAGCTGCCTTTCGGTGCCGGGCGAGTCGAAAGGCTGTGACGCGTTCCCGGTCGACGAAGCAGCTTCAGAGTTCTTGTCCCCGAAATTTGCGGAAAAGGCCTCCGGAGTGAGAGAGAATCTTGCAAGAGATTCCAGTCTTGTATAGGATCCGAGTGTATATTGCGCCAGGTCTCTGTTGAGCGGAGTAAAGAATCGGTTCATGCTGCAGGGCTGTGACACCGCGGGAGCCGTAATGAGCGCCAGCGTCAGCACCACACCGACGGGAAGCGCCGATGCGAGGGTGACAATGCCAAGCCCTCCTGTTCCCTTGTCGGAAGATCCGGTCAGTCGGGAAACACCGATGCCCAGCGCGAGAATAAGCGGAACAGTAACCGGGCCGGTCGTTATCCCCCCCGTGTCCCATGCAAGGCCGACCAGCGATTGCGTTCGCGGATCAAGATATGCCAGAAATGAAAGCGCGAGCACCAGCGGAATTATCACAAATATGAAGGGTTTGATCGACCATGCTTTTATGAAACTGAGTACGCCGAGCAGTACCGCAAGGGCTACGCCGATAGCCACCGCCGCAATCAGCCAGGACGACCCGGCATTGAGAAAATAATACAGCAAAGGTGCTTCCCAGGGCAACACCGCGCCGCCCTGTGTCTGCAGAAGCGAGATGGCCGGTTCGGCGAATGTCGCGGTAATGCCGAGCACCGCTGAAAAACCGAGAAGCACCCACAGCGCGACCTTGACCGGCAGGCGAAGTCCGCAGCGCTCGCCGAGCGGCATAATCGCAAGATAGAGACCTTCAAGAAAAAATGCGAGACCCAGAATTACGGCGATGACTCCGATTAAAATCGCGGGCAGATTGTGCAAAGGGGCTTTCAGTATAAAGACCTGAAAGAGAACCAGGTAGAGGCTGATGAAAGCGACCGATTTTATCTGTGCCCGTATCTTCTGCGAAGCATACGAGAGAATCATCGAAATCTTCCGCCGTAGAGGTATTTTCAGAATGGGCTGTGGCGCAGTGGTTTTCGCTTTCATGGCAGATAGGTCCTTTTCAATAATATGACTGATTACGATTGCTGAATAATAGCCAATACGAGCCTGCACGAATCGACAAGATCAGATTTTTTCAATTCTTCAGATGTGGTATGCACCTTTGACATGCCGACCGAAACGTTGATCGCGTCGATCTTCGCCCCGCGCAGAATGTTGACGTCGCTGCCGCCGCCCGCGCCGATGAAATTCGGCTGAAGCGATACGGCCCGGCAGGCTTTTTCAAAATGTTTCAGAATCGGCGACCCCGCTTTTACCGCGTAGCCGGGATACTCCAGCACGCTTTTAATCGCGACTTTTACACCCGCCTTCTTCGCCGCTTGTTTGATTAAAGCGGCCGTCTTTTTATCGAGTGCGCTGAGTTTTGCCTTGTCCAGTGAACGTGATTCGCAGTCGAATGACGCCTCAGCCGCGACGATGTTCGTCGCCGAACCGCCGCGAACAAGGCCGACGTTACAGGTCGTTTCGTGATCGATTCTTCCGTCAGGCAGGGCGCTGATGATGGCCGCCATGGCCTTGATCGCGTTTATGCCTTTCTCGGGCTCCATTCCCGCGTGCGCAGCTTTGCCGTATACGGTGACGTGTGTGGCGGTGTGCCAGGGCGCCTTGATGCAGGCGGTGCCGATCGCTCCCCCCATGTCGAGCACAAACGCAAAACGCGGTGCGGGAGAAATTTTCGAAAAATCCATACCCTTCATGCCTTCGAGCCCCACTTCTTCGGCGCAGGTAAGCAGAAAATGCAGGGTGCCGTGTGCCGTTTTGTTTTCGAGAATGACATCGATGGCCTCTACAAAAGCGGCGATCGCGGCCTTGTCATCGCCGCCGAGAATGGTCGAACCGTCGCTGGTGAATTTTGTTTCAGTTTCGATCACCTTGACTTTATCGCAGGGCGGCACGGTGTCGGTGTGACCCGAAAATAAAAGCGTATCCATCGACGTGTCAGTCGCTTTGATGGTCATAAGCACATTGAACGATTTGCGGCAGGCAAATTTTTTGAAAGCTATCTTGCGTTTTTTCGCAAAAGCTTCGAGCCAGTCGATCAGGTCGTTTTCCCGCCAGGAAGGCGAGCTTATCTGCGCGAGCGTCTTGAAAGATGAAAACAGACGCTTCTGATTAATATTCACGGTGAGCCTCCGATTATAACGGAAAGTAGTACTAACTACGGGCATAGTTCCCGGTTTTACCTGGTGATGCAACAAAAAAAGCGATTTGCGATGATGACTCTCGCTTAATATACTCTAAATCAGAATAGCTATCCCTCATTTGTTCGGGATCTTCGAATAAGACCGCCTGGGTATTGAACCCCATAGTTCATAAAAATTATTCGATCTTCGGGTTTCGAAGATTGGTTAGCAGAAACAGCCTGTTCATAAAATGCCTGCGGGGGGATACGAACAGCAAAGGCAATTTCCGGTTGCGATGCAGGCGAGTTGTAAGCATAATGTTCACAAACAGGAGGAATCTCATGGCTGCATTCGACAAAATATCGTCCGGTTTTGCCGGGCTCGACAAAACGCTCGACTGGATACGAATCGGAGACAATGTCGTCTGGCAGGTAAGTTCCGTTGATGAATACCGCAGGCTGGTTCTTCCTTTCGCGAAAAAGGCGATTGAAGAGCATCGCAGAATTATCTATATACGCTTTTCCACCCATGATCAGATACTCGAAGAACAGCCGGGTCTGACGATCATCCGGCTTGATCCCTCCGAAGGCTTTGAAGCCTTTACCGTCGCCGTACACCGCATAATCGCCGATGCGGGGCTCGAGACATTTTACATCTTCGACAGCCTTTCCGAGCTGCAGACCGTGTGGGCCGCCGATCTCATGATGGGCAATTTTTTCGTGGTGACCTGTCCCTATCTTTTCGAACTCGATACCGTGGCGTGGTTCTGTATTCTTCGCGGACGGCACAGCTTCGACACGATTGCGCGAATCCGCGACACGACGCAGCTGCTCATCGATGTTCTTCCTGATAAAGACTGTCTGTATATCCACCCCATAAAGGTATGGAAACGCTACTCGTCGGTGATGTTCTTTCCCCATCGCCTCTGCCTTGATGAGGCCGACAAGATTCATCCGCTGACTGACGGCGTTTCGGTAAGCCGTTTCTACAAAATCGCCGGCCTCGAGTCGGGCAGCCCCGAAGAGCAGAGCCTCGACAGCTGGGAGCGCTTTTTCATCATGGCGCGCGAGAAAGCCAGGGAGAATCCCGAAGAAGCGGGGCGCGCGGGCGCCGAGTGCTATATCCCCCTTGTTCGCACGATAGCCGAGCGCATGATCGCCACCGAGCAGCGCATACTCAATCTTGTCGTACGCAACTGTTCGCTCGAAGATCTTCTCGAAATAAAAGACCGCATGATCGGCTCGGGCAGAATCGGCGGCAAATCCGCCGGAATGCTTGTGTCGCGTAAAATTGTCGGCCGAATGCTTGCGGAAACGGCCGGTCAT
>JAEWVL010000062.1 GCA_023396665.1 Spirochaetota bacterium | reverse complement strand
CTTTGGGGTTGATAATCACAAGGTCTTTACGAAGAAACAGATAGTTGTTTTTTATCTCATATTTGTTTTAGATTTATATGCTGTTTTGGGTACCGGGGTTCTGTTATTATTGTTTGGTCCCGGTTTTTAAGCAAAATGCTCGTCCAGGCACTTTGGTGTGTATGGGTGTTTTACTGTAAACGGTACCTGATCACTCAATTATAAGGTTAATGGAGGCAATATGGAGTTGCGTACCAAGAAAGTCGACAATGCGATGGTTATTTATCTTTCAGGAAGACTGGATGTACATTTGTCAGCGGACATTGAAAAAGAGATAAATACCATTATTAAGGAATATCCTGATTTGAATCTTGTATTGAATCTCGATGATGTTGAATACATGAGCAGCTCCGGTCTTCGCATTTTTGTTTCTACAATGCGAATTCTGAAAGATAACAATAAAAAATTGAAATTGTGCAATATTAATAGCGCTGTTAAAAAAATCTTTGAAGTCGTTGAACTGATGGATATGTTTGACGTGTATGAGAATGAGACACTGGCCGTGAATTCTCTTACAGAAGCGTGATTGCCCACAATTTCCGAAAGGAGAGGGAACAGTATTGAAAATAAACTTTCCTTCTCCTTTGTATATCCCGGAGGATTTTGAGTGATTCTTTTTTTTCTTATCTCCGGCATACTGCTTCTCGCTTTTACCGCCTATTATCTGTTGTATTTAGGGCCTAAACTTGACCCGAAAAACAGAGCCGAAAATTTCCTACTGCAAAAACGATATCATGAAGCTATTAAAGAGTACAGAAAGATTCTTGATTTTCATCCAGATGATGTTTCAACGCTTTACCACCTGGCCGATGTCTATATTAAAATGCAACAGCCGGATTCTGCCGCACCGCTTTTGGAAAGGGTTGTCGCCGCGAATTTATACCCCCTCGACATTGAAAAAATTGATGTATTGAAAAAACTGGGACGGATTTACAAAGCCCGTGATGAATTGCAGAACACCTTCACTGTTTTCTATGATATTTCAAACGAGTATCCTACCGATACCGAATCATTATATCATATAGCCTTTATTGCTCTTGGACAGGAAGAATTTGATATTGCATGGCGCCATTTTGATAAATTGATTAGACTTGAAAGTATGGATTTTGAGATTCTTTTTGGCGCTGGAATTTGCGCATATCAAAACCAGAAGATTAATGAGTGTGTTGATCTTTTCAAATCTGCCGTTGATAAAAGACCGAATTCAGTGATTGCCAATCTTGCAGCTGCTTTTGCTAACCGTCGAAAACGTGAATACGGAAAGGCATTGCAATATACTGAAAAAATTTTGACGCTTACCGATGAAAAAGAAGTATTGTTTATCGCTAAGCGACTTGAAGCAATTCTTTCTGTGCATTTGAAAAAATATGACAGAGCGATGAAATCGTTTGAACTGCTGATAGAATTTGTCAAAACAAACGAAATGAATGAGGAGTATCTCATAACATTATATGATACGGGCTTTGCACTGATACGTGCCGACCGAATTCACGAAGCGCGTAAATACTGGACTGAGCTTTCTCGAAAACACAGAAATTTCAGGGATATTCAAAATCTGCTCATGACCCTCAGCAGAGAAATTGATAAAAGTGATGCACTTTTTACAGACTCAATACACGATTATGTCGATGAATGGATTACCAATTTCTTTTCAGATGATTTTTTATGGCAGATATGCGGCCTGAAATCAGATGTCGTTTTCGATATCAAATCGTATTTTATTATCAGGAATAAGGAAACTGTTGTTGATACGGATAAAAATTCATCTGAGAAAAATATTTCAGTTGGGGATAATCTCGAGAAATTATTTTCACTTGGAACTGAAAATTTCAGATCAATTGCAAATCGCCTCGTTCAGAAAATGGGTTATAGAGTTGATGACATTTTATCCACCTATCGTGAAAGTGACGGAATAGATTTTATGGCTACCAATAAAAAAACTGATGAAAAGACTTTTGTCAGTGTTCGGCGATGGAATAAACTGCGAATTGGGGAGATTCCTCTCAGAAATTTCGCCCAACAGGTAAATGATCTTAAGGCACAAAAAGGCCTGTTCATCACTTCGGCTGAGCTTACCGAAGGGGCAATGGCCGCTGTGCCCAGTCTCTCAAAGGTGGAACTCATTCTTCCGGATGATCTGAATCGCTATCTGAGCGGGTTGATATGATTCAATATATTCCAGTAACACAGATTGAATACGATGAGCGTCTGAATTGTAGTCGTGAAATAACGGATGATCTGCTGAAATCTGTGACACAGTTCGGGGTTTTAGAACCACTGTTGTGCTGCCGGACTGATAATGGATGCATTATTCTCAGCGGTCACAACAGATTTAGCGCGGCACTACGATCATCGATGGAGACTGTTCCCGTTAATGTACTTCAGCAATTTGATTATGATTGCTGGGTGCATTGCATTTCCAGGAAAGTGGTCTGTGGTACCATCAGTCATGCCGGTATTCTTAAGGCCCTGGCAATCGTTAATGATTTTATTCCCGAGAAAGCAGTTGCGTTTAGCGGATTCTTTTGTCGTGGTCTTGAAGATCAGAAAAAGGTGCTTTCCGTTCTCATTAAATACAAGAGAATATATGTATTTTTGAATTTTAAAAAAGCTCCATTGAAGTTCATTGTACAACTTTCAGGATTTGACAGTATAGTTCTTGAGTTTTTAGAAAAAATGCTCGGCTCTTATGAATTCTCATTAGGAAATTTCAGAATACTTGCTGAATATGCGGACGAAATTCTGCGACGGGATGGAACTTTACCTTCAGAATTGCCTAAAAATGGAAGCGAGTCGGAATTGATCTCATATTATTTTCATCTGCGCTTTCCGTCTTTCTCGAAAAAAAAAGATGGATTTGAGCATTTGTGTAGCAGCATCGGTAAGAACGGTTTTAAACTGAATGCACCGCAGAATTTTGAAGCAAATTATCTTGAACTTGTCTATCGTATACGAGTTGATGAAAAAGCTGAACGCTTTGCAGAAAGAAGTGCTGCCGTTGCAGCACAAATACCAGGCATTAAAGATTTTCTAAGCCATTAGTGTAATTATGCGGAAATCAATCTTCCTGTTTTTCGAAATAAAATTTCAGATCATTGAGCACTTGCTGTCTGGTTTCCTCGATTGAAAGTGAAGATTTGTATCCTGCGGCGTTTTTGTGACCTCCGCCGTCCCTGGCAATGGCGATGATTGATACATCGAGATCTCCCTTGCTTCTCATGCTCACTTTGAGTTTACCGCCAATATCCTGCTTGATCAGCACACTTGCAATTACACCTTTCATTGTAAGAGGGATTGCTATGTTGAGTTCTCCTTCTGCAAAGGGAGCCTGGGTCTCCCTGATCATTTCCGGTGTTAGCAGCATCAATGCCAGACGATCCTGATGAAGCATTTCCAATGTCGCCAACATCCGAGCCTTCAGTTTGAGCGTCGAAATTTCATTGTTTTCGTACATAAGTTCGTACATTTTACTCGGTACGGCTCCGGACTGGACGAGTACTTTGGCGGCATTAAATGTGTTTGGCGTGGTTTTGGCATAGCGGAAATTTCCTGTATCAAACATAACACCAGCGTAGAGCGATTGTGCCGAATTAAGCGAGATCGGTATTTTGTAGTGAAGATACAGGTTTGTAATTATCTCGCTTGCCGATGATGCATCGACGAGTACGAGGTTTGATGCAATAACGTCTGATTTTCCCTCGTGATGATCGATTATCAGAAACTCACTTATTTTGTCTTTTAAAAG
>JAEWVL010000015.1 GCA_023396665.1 Spirochaetota bacterium | reverse complement strand
CCTATGCTCTTGATCCCTCGATACTCTCTCCGGGGGTCTACAAGCTGCGCGTCAGCACCCTCGACCGCAATCAGGATGTGGCCAGCAATTCACCCTGGATCAACATCTATGTGAAAGAACGAAAGGTCGCGGGGCGCAAATATCTCTACGTCGGAATCGGCTGGTCCTACAATATCCTGTTGCAAAACTGGAACAAGATCGCCTCCAACTCTGCACGCGATTTTCAGCTCTACGGCGGTTATGATTATTTCAAACCCATCGGTTTCGATCTGTCACTTGCCTACACGGCACTTGAGAACAAGGGGCGTGACGATATCGTGTTTCAGAATCTCGCCCTGTTTTCGGCGCTACCCGGTGTGTACTACACCAGGCCCTTTAACGAGAATTTCAGCCTTTTTGTCCGGGTGGCGGGCGGTTTGTCGAGCAGCACGATGAAGGTTCTTGACGGCGACGAGAAAGAAACGCACAATTCGATAGATCCGGCTCTGGCCGCGACGATTGCCCTGCGCAGCGAATACGGCAGGGTCTTTATGGACAGCGGCTTCGAGCTGATGAGCGTGGTGTACAGCAGCTCGCCGCTTTATGACGTGCGCCTGTTTTTCCGCATAGGAGCGCGCTTTTGAAAAAGACGATTATATTTTAATGTTTAAATTATTTCGACAAAATATAATATTTCTTTTTTTATTATAGCCCAATTGACCTTTAAAAAAAGAAATATCTCTTTCATGCTGTTCCAGCCGGCGGCGTCGTGCTGTTTTTCAAGATACGAACGGTAATACTCCTCGTATTGTTTCAGAACCCTGCGCGTATCTTCAGTAAAGATCCACAAGCTTCTGTCCTTTTCCCCTTTTTCATTTTCAGGCGGGTCTTCACCCGTATTGCCGTTTCCATCCTCTTCGTCCGTGGAAAATGTCGCGTCAATGACGGCGAAAATCCTTTTCAGTCCGCTGTAAAAAGAGAAGAGAATCGAGGCCGCGGCGGCCAGCTCTGTCGTGTTCGGACTGTTTTCCCGGCATAAATCCACCAGCAGATCATGTGTCTTAATGAGAAGGTCAATCTGCTGTATTTCCGAATAAATCTTGTTTTTCATCTCAGTCGGATCCGTTGCGGTCTTGCGCCGTGTCATCCTTGAATATGTCCCTGGCGATTCGCTGACGTAATTTCGGCGAGAGAAGATCGATCACCCGTATAAACGATCTGAACCTGGCCATCGCCTGTGTCGAATTGCCGCTCTCTCTGCCGAAGCGGCGCATGGCTTCGAGCAGATTTTCGTAATTTGCGTCGTTCGGGGTCACAAAATATTCTTTCAATACCCCGATCGCGTCGGTCTTCTCAGCACCGGCAGAGGCATTCGCATCGGCTGAATACTGAAAATATTTCTTCGTCGTGTTTTGCAGCACACGCTCAACAACCGAGTCGATTTCAGCGCTTACGGCTTCACGGTAGTAGGCAAGCATCTCCTCTTCGGAGACATTCGATTTTCTTGCGATAAAAGCTGTCGCATCGGCGTGAGTCGCATCGTCATCGATTCGTTTTCGTAACCATGTTGCGGCAAGGCGTTTTCCCGCGGTCGTTCCGATCGAAAGCTCTTCAAGTATGATGAGCTGGTTTTCACTCTCTTTCACCTTGTAGCCCGAGTACAGTGCCGCAGTCATGAATTCGGGTATCGTGTCCACCTGGTCTTTGCGTTTTTCGAACGAGGCGATCACCCGCATGTCTTCAGCATCCAGTTTTTCAAACAGTGCTTTTTTTTCGGCAAAGGTGGCTTCGCCGACGCCGTAGGCCTGAAGTACGCGCCGGGTATTGATGTAGTTCGCCTGAAAGTCCTGGGCGAAAAGCGGAAAAAGCAGAAGAAAGAATATGAACAAAACCGGCGGATGTGCGACTTTCATGGTGTCGACTCCTGATTTGTGTCATCCGGGGGGCCGGCGCAGTTCGTATCCCCCCGCTGAATATAGCAAAAAAAAAGCGTAACGGCCAGTCATATTGCTTCGGCATTGTGCGGGGGGATAACGAAATTCAGACGAAGGGAAAGCCCCGCCCATCGGCCGGATCTTTCATCTCTCTTCTGAAATCCTGCTCGTGATGACGCATAACCAGCCATTTCAAAGGCACGACACGGGCAATGACGGTGCGCAGCGCTTCGATGCTTTCCCAGGTGCTTTCCACCTTCTGGTTGCAGGCGCAATCCATGGTGAAAAGCTCGGTGTCTTTTTCGGTGTACATCTGGCGTACGCTCATATCGGCAAATTCACCGCAAACGGGTTCAACCGTCTTCATCAGTTTCGATGCCGTGCGAAGGAGACCCTTGTTGTGAAACAGCGTTATCAGAAAGCTGTACAGTTCGTCACCGGAGAGTATCACCTTCGAGAAGCGTCCCAGTCCGGAAAGTATGTCACTGACGTGTATCATGCCCGTGCTCATGTAGGGCACGAACAGCGCCTTCATCATCGATCGCATCGAGGCGGCACGGTGTATAAAGCGGGTACAGTCGAATGATTTCTGGTCGATATTCAGAAGAAAAAGATCGTGCGAGTCGTTGAGAGCCGCGAGGGCGTCGTTCTGATCGGGAATGCATTCAAGGTCGCAGCCGAAGTGCTCGCAGATGCTTCGTATCATCGCTTTCATGATCTCGTCTGTTTCGCACAGCAGTATGCTGCATTTTTCGTGTTCTCCGGGCGCTTCAAGAACGAGCCGCCCGTAGCGTATAAGCTGCTCGGTGCTCAACAGACGTGCGATGCCCTGGCTTTTGAATATCTGCCCGATGTGCGGGCTCATCTCTTCGGTGTATCCCGAAAGCGGCAGCGAGAAATAATCGGCGGCCGCCTTCAGCGAGTCTATGCGCGTAAACGAGGGATGTACGAGAAGGTGCGTGTAGGCGCATTCGTGCAGCTTTTCCACGTCCGCCTCGTAGAGAGGCACAAAATCGGCATCCCATCCGGGCAGTGATATCCGATCCGGCGTTCCGAAGCATGCGATATTCATCAGAATTCAACTCCCCGCCGGGCGCTCTGGCCGGCTGCAAAGTTGTGTTTTATACAGCTGCACTCGGTGACAAGATCGGCGCTTTCCACAAGCGACGCCGTCAGATAATTACCGGTCAGAACAAGTTCGACAGCGGCAGGGCGCAGTCGTATCAGTCCCTGTATTTCCTCCTCGGCGACGAGGCCGAAGCGGCAGGCGTAGAGAATTTCATCGCAGATGACGATGCGATAGTCTTTGCAAAAGGCGGTGTTGCGTACAAAATCGAGCGCTTCGGCGCAGAATTTACGGTATTTCAGACAATCCGAAACTCCCGCCCGGTACATCTCATCGCAGCCGAAGGTGAAAAAATCAATCGCCTCGACTCCGCAGGCGAGTTCTCCCGAGGCGCCGTTTTTCAGAAAGCCGACGACCGCCGAGCGCATGCCGCGTCCGGCCGCCCTGAGTGCCAGCCCGAGCGCCGCTGTCGTCTTTCCCTTTCCGTCGCCGCTGTAAATTTGCGTTTTTCCGATAAATGGTTCCGATTGTCCGCTCATTCCCGCTCCGCTTCCGTTGATTGTTATCCTCTTCACGAAGGCGATCCCGATGCCGCTTTCCGCTGTGATGTGCTTGCCGCGATGCCGATAAAAAAGATCACATTATCCCGCCTGCTTGTAAACACAAAATTTTTTTGAACTTTTGTGTAACACAATGCGGGGTCTTCTCATCTATTGTACTGAAAATGCGAAACAGCCTGTTTCCCTTTCCTTTATTTGCAGAATCCCTCTTTAGTGGAAACAGGCTGTAAGCAAAAAATTTGAAACCAATAAGGAATCTCACGAGCAGCACCTGAAAGATTCTGCGGCTTGTTCCCGTGATTGTCCGGGATTTTGCCTGTAAAGGCGATAGAGCTTCCAAATCATATCCGGAGGATATATATGTCATCGCGAAATGCAGATAAGATTAACGGCGGAAAATGGCAGAAACGCCTGTTATCGGCTGCCGCAGCCGTTGCCGTTTTGATTTTTGTCTCCTGTGACAGGGCAAATTCCCAGGCGATCACGCAGGCGCCGGCTCCCGCGCCGCTCAGCATAGCCGATATACAGAAAGCGCTTTATGATATCTCACAAAATGTCGCCCCAGCTGTCGTTTACATCGGTACGGAAAAGACCGTCACACAGCGTTCGATCGATCCCTTTGAGTTTTTCTTCGGCACCCCCGACGAATCTTCTCCCCGTTCGCGAAACTACACGCAACAGGGCCTCGGTTCCGGTGTCATTTACGCCAGAAAGGGCAAGACCTACTACATAGTTACCAACAACCACGTTATCGACAGAGCCGACAAGATCAGCATCGTTGTCGGGCAGACGAAACGTTTCAGCGCGCAGCTCGTCGGCGCTGATCCCTATGTCGACATCGCCGTGGTAAAGATTGAATCGTCAGAAGAGCTGGCTGTCGCCCGCTTCGGAGACTCCGATACCATGCAAACCGGCGCCTTTGTCGCCGCGGTGGGTAATCCCTACGGCTTATCCGGTACGATGACCTTCGGCATCATCAGCGCTATCGGACGAAGCGACATACAGACAGGTGATCGACCGGCGCTCACCGATTTTATACAGACCGATGCGTCGATCAATCCCGGTAATTCGGGCGGGGCACTGATTGATCTGCAGGGACAGGTTATCGGCATCAATACCATGATCTACTCGCAAAGCGGCGGTAACGTCGGTATCGGTTTTGCGATACCCTCGAATATCGCGAAAAGAGTGGCTGACGAATTTATTTCGGGAAAGAAACAGATTGATCACGGCTACCTGGGTATACAGTTCAGCGAACTGAACGAAGAGAGTGCCCAGCAGCTCGGGCTTGCCGCAAACACGACAGGGGTGCTTGTCGCGAGTGTCGTTAATGAGGGGCCGGCGGATAAGGGCGGAATAAAGGCCGGTGACGTCATTGTCGAAATAGACGGTAAAAGAATAGCAAGGGGAGGAGACCTGACCGTCAAGATAGCCAACACCTCTCCCGGTTCCAGATTGTCGATGAAAGTGCTGCGCGAGGGCAAAATCATTTCCAAATCAGTGGTTCTCGGAAACAGAAACGATCTTGCCGCGGCTGAAGGACAGCCGCTTCCCGATGCGGCCGCGACGGCGCTGAACGAGCAGGGTTTGACCGTTGCCGAACTGAGTGATGATCTTCGAAAACAGTACAATCTTCCCCGCGAGCTTCGGGGTGTCGTGGTTGCCTCGGTGCAAGAGCGAGGAGCCGCAGCAAGAGCCGGAATTCAGGCGGGTGATGTGATTTTCAGGATAAATAACAGGCGTGTGGCCAAGGTTGCCGAACTGGTGACTATCGTGGAAAAGAGCCAGAGACGAAACTATTACTTCATCTATCGCGGCGGAAGGGAGTATATCGTAACAATGTAAGGCTTTAAAGGGGCTCCGGCCCCTTTTACTTTTTAATGGCCAGAATCAGAACTCCGCCCGCAACCATCGCGATTCCCGTCCATTCACGCAGGTTCGGGCGCTCTCCGAGAAAGGCAAAGGCGAAAATGGCAACAAGAACAAGGCTCAGTTTGTCGATGGGGGCCACTTTCGACGCCTCGCCCATCTGAAGTGCTCTGAAGTAGCAGACCCAGGATGCGCCGGTGGCAAGTCCCGAGAGTGTCAGAAAAAGCCAGGTCTTCTGCGGCAGAAGAAAGGGGTTTGTCCATTTGCCGGTAAACCAGACGAACAATGAGAGCACGATAATGATAATTCCCGTACGAACGAGTGTCGCCAGGTCAGAGTTGACACCTTTGATGCCGATTTTGGCGAAGATAGCGGTAAGTGCGGCGAAAACCGCTGACAGCAATGCCCAGATAACCCAAGAGTGTGTAGAAGACATGGGGTGTTCTCCTTGAAGGTTGATTTGCCGCTGTAGATTGACGACTTTCAAAGTTTTGCGCGCTTCGTCACCGGTATGTTCGAGAAAATCTGCAAGTGTTAATCCGGCGTTTACGGCAGCCTGACAGAAACTCGCGTATGAACGCCGCCTTGTCAAACAAAAGAGCGTATGATCCGGCGAAAAAGCGTTCAGCTTTCGGAGAGTGCTTCCGAGACGATGTTATTGGCGGTTTCTATATCGACCTCTTTGCTCGAAGCCACCTCGTAGGCGACTAGATTGTAGGCGTTTTCGTAGAGCCGTCGTTCCATCGTCGAGAGCTCCTGTCCGCTGCCCCGCTGAAAGAGGTCTCTTACGACTTCCGCAACATCTGCAATATTGCCGCTTTTGACCTTGTTGAAATTGTTTTCGTAACGGAGTTTCCAATCTCTTTCGAGCTCGCCGCCGCTGTCTTTGAGTATGCCGAGTATCTTCTTTATTCCGTTTTTTCCGGTGATCGAGCGTATACCAGTACTCTTTTCGTTTTTAACCGGGATCATCACCTTCATGTCATTGCTGACCATGCGAATGACGTAGTATTCCTCTTTCTTTCCAAGAATCAATTTTTTTTCGATAGCTTCGACGGTTCCTACTCCATGTACAGGATACACCACTTTTTCTCCAATTTTATACACGGGAAACCTCCTTCTCGGCCTGTCAGCCGAACGTATGCCGCAGGGTTAAACCGGCTGCGGACACATCAAATGCAAATTAAATCACATGGCCTTTTCTTCGCGCTGTTTGATCGCAGCGCTGTGTCGCTTCCCGGGGCCTCCTATGATTTTTCTCATATAAAGTGACATCGTACGCAAAGCGTCGATGAATTCGGCTTTTTCCGTTTCCGATAAGTGCGCAATAATAGAGCCGAGGTAGCTGTCAAAATCGCGAACGATGCGTTCCGCGGCCTTAGAACCCTTGGCGGTCAGCGCAAGACGCGTAATTCTCCGGTCGTGTTCGGGATATATCTTTACAATCAGTCCGTTTTGCACCAGGTGGTCGACCGAGCGCGTAAACGAGCTTTTTTCGAGACCGGTCATTGCGCTGATTTCGCACATCGGGCTTTCTTTGTTTTCGCTGACGAGCATAAGGATACGGGTCTGCGTGGTGTTGATGGGCAGTTTGAGATGAGAGATATCGTGTTCGTATATCGTCTTCTGGACAAATTGCGGAAACAGTTTAACAAATTCCCTGAACATATGCCCCTTTTGTCAAATGTTGTAAATACAACAGTTGTAAATACAATTATTTTGCAAGGGGGTGCTGCTGTCAAGAAAAGTTTACTTTATTTGCTCGATAGTTGGTATGCAATATTGAAAAAATCATGAAAAAGTTCAGCACTTTTTTAAGTGTCAAGCGTCATGTATATGGAGAAACCCTTGTAATGGAGGATGTATGCATACCACATCTC
>JAEWVL010000031.1 GCA_023396665.1 Spirochaetota bacterium | reverse complement strand
ATCATCGAGTTTTCTCAGGTCAGCCGGATTTTCCAGGTCTTCGAGAACCAGCTCTGTAAATTTTCGTTTTATTGAACTTTGCATTTTGGAAGTCTGGCTTCCAATTTGCAAAGTGTCAAGAAATTAATGGTTTCAGCCGGCATGCAGAGTTTCACGGCGTATCTGACGCGCCATGGCAAAGCTTTGCTGAATAGCAGATTAAATGATGTTGTTAAAGAGGCTGCTCATCAATCATTTTCAAGGATTGCGATAGGCATCTTTTCTGGTTTCAATATCTATGATAAAAACGATAACAGTATCTTCTGAAATTTTGTAAAAAAGGCGATAATCTCCAATACGAAATCTATAGATTTCCTTGAATTCTCCTTTTAACTTTTTGATATGGGGTCCGAAAAACGGATTTGCTCGTAATTGGGGATAGACGTAGTCAGTAATTTTATCGTAAAGCTTTCTAAACTTCGGCGTTTTGACCTTTTTGGCGAATGTATCAGTTTCGGCAATCTTGAAATTATTCAATTATCGTGTACCTGCCGGCACTAATATCATCCAGGCCTTTTTTGATGTCTTTGCTGAAAGGCAGTATTTCATTCATTTCTACATCATCAACAATGGTTTCGTTGATGATGAAATGCAATGTCGCGTATTCGATATAGTTCGAGATGCTGCGTTTCTGCCCCTCGGCTGCTTTTTTAAAAATATCGTAGGTGTCATCGTCGATTCTAACTGTAATTGTTTTTGGCATGTGCTTACCCCTTGCTTCAAAAGTATTCTCAATGCTTCGTTTTGTCAATATGAGAATTCAAAAACCGCAATTAATAAAAAACCCGCCTTCCGGCGGGTTTTTTTGCGCACACCCTATACGAGAGCGCGAGTATGCAGTTAAAAATATTACTCGCCGATTTTAAAATTCAGCGAATCGCTTTTTCTGTTAAGCGCGACCGTCATGGGTATCTGACGCGAAGCGGGTCCCCACAGCTGACGCGGGCCGGGCGAGGCGAAGCGGTCTTCAGAAGCCCAGTCCTCGCGGCGCGAAATAAAATATTTCATGGCCTCAGAGTCGGTCTTCGCCAGAGCCTTCTCGATGACGAATTCGTCCTTGCCGTGACGGCGCTCGACGTTGAGCAGACCCGAAAGTGGAATCGCGATCGGATGTCCGCCGGTTGAAAGATCGGCGATGCTGGCCATGTAGCCGGTTTTTTCGGCGAGAATCAGCGAGCCTGCAGTAAGACCGAGGTTGTAGGTGTAGGCCGCGTCGAACAGTGTCGGCGCGCCGCAGCGGCCTTCGTAGCCGAAAAAGTGGTTCTGTGTCGAAAACGAAACGGAGGCGTCAAGTTCCTTGATGCGGCGCTTGGCCATATCGATCAGAAGGCGCTCGGTCGGGATAAGCGACACCTGCAGATTTCCGTGAGAGTCGCGTTCGGCCAGCAGCATATCCTCAATATAATCGGGCAGCGAAGCCATCAGCTGCGCGTGCGCGGGGGTGAGTTTCTGATAGATGAAATCGCGTTTTTCGCCCGCATCCAGATGCGACATTTCCTTCTCGTGCATCGCGATCTTGTCGTTGAGTTCGGCGATAAGCGAGTTCATCTCGGGAATAAATTCGATGATGCCCTCGGGAACCAGCACCACGCCGTGGTTGATGCCTTTCTTCGCGCGCGCGACCACGACTTTGGCGATCTGATCGATGATCTCAGCGAGTGAAGTTTTCTTCTCCGCGATTTCCTCAGAGATAAGAGTGATCGCGGGTTTCACCTGAAGCGCGACCTCAAGCGTCACGTGCGACGCGGAGCGTCCCATCAGCTTGATGAAGTGCCAGTACTTGCGCGAAGAGGGGGTGTCCTGAAGAATGTTGCCCGCCATCTCGGCGTAAATCTTGGTTGCTGTGTCAAAGCCGAAGGATATCGGCAGAATGTCGCCGATCTGAAGGTCGCCGTCGATGGTCTTGGGCACGCCGATAACCTGAACGCCCGAACCGTCAGCCTTGATGCCGGTGAAAAGATATTCGGCCAGAATCGCCGCGTTTGTGTTCGAATCGTCACCGCCGATAACGACTATCGCGTCGAGCTTGTTCTCGATACAGGTCTTTTTCACCTGAAGAAACTGCTCGTCGGTCTTGATCTTGGTACGGTCACTGCCGAGAAAGTCGAAGCCCCCCGTATTTACGATCTTCGCCACAGCCTCGTCGGTGATTTCGAAAAGATTGCCTTCAAGAAGTCCCTTGGGGCCGGCCTTCACGCCGAGCAGGGTGTTGTCTTTGCCGAGAATCTTTTTAAGGCCGTACACCACGTTGTGGCCGCCCGCTGCGGGTCCGCCCGAGAAAAGTACGGCAACGCGCTTGCCCTTTGAGGCCGCGGCGTTTGTGCCGCTCGCTTTGAGCACAGTATTGCCCGAAGCTTTCGAGGTGTGGGGAAACGCTGCGCTTACTTTGTCTGTGTCTTTCGAGCTTACGCTTTCACTGCTGTTTTCGAAGGCGACCGGTTTCACTTCGGTGTTGCCGAATGCGCTGCAGGTCGGTATCGCGAGTTTGCGGATTTCGTTTTCGAACACGGAATTGTTTTTTTCCATGCTCTTGAGCGTATCGATAATGCTCATGTATATCTCCTTTGCGGTTTGGTTTCGTGTGGCTCTTCCGATAAAATCAATTCGCTTTAGCGACGGTTGACAACGGAAAGAACCGGTGTAGAAGGCTGAGTGCTGAATACACAGAATCAGATTCATTGCCGGTGCTAAAGGGTGTCAACAAAATAATTCCGGCGCTTTTGCGGCATCTGTGAAGTCATGGGTTTTATGCGGGGGGATACCTGTATTAAATGCAAAAATTAGGTGACAAATAAAAACTGATGTTTATTCTTATCGATCGTTGGGCTTTGCTGCGAGGGGGTGGCTTTTAAAATGAGACGATTTGTCGTATTGCCTGTTTTCTGCATACTTGTCGCATGTGCGGTAACGCGAGTGCCGGAAAAGCCGCTCGAGCGTGTCAAATACACGCTCCGTTCGGTGAACATCATATACTATGTCGACGAAGGCGGTGTGCGTGTGCAGAAGCCCTCCGAAGAGCAGTTCGAGCAGTCGCTGCGCACACTCTCTGTCGCCGTCCTGCGCCATCACTTCGCGAAGATGAACATAGAGCTTAATACCTCCGAGTTTGAAATGGCGCGTGCACAAAGCGGCTTTCTAAAAAGAAGAATGGGCAATTATTTCTGGAAATCCGAACGCGAGGCGGTAAATGCGCTCGATCTTGAGTTCGGGTTTAAAACCTGTGTGGTTAAGACCGATATTTTTCAGGGCTGGAGTTTTTCGATGTATCCGCAATCGTCGTATCGCATGCGGCTGATTTCGGACGGCAGCATACAGATGAATGCCGCTTCCGCCGACGCGCCTGAGCCTTCCTGTAAAAAAGAAACGCTTGAAGACTGTGTCTTTTTCCGCTCCCACGAACCGGGCGACGATGCCGAGATGCGGCGCAAGGTGAACGAATATTACGCGACTAAAATACTGAATATTGACTTTGTCAAATGGCTCTCCACTCTGTCACAGGACGACAGCACTCCTGAACCTTCCGAATAAGCAGCCGCGGTTTTCCCGTTGACAAAAGTACCTGCGGCAATTCTGCTCCCGCTGTTCTTATTATCGGGAGTGTACTGCCATGGCAAAATTGCATTCAAATAAAATCAGCGGTCTTGACCGGAACTATCTTTTGTTTTTTATGGCGATCTGCTGTTTCGGCTTTGCCCAGAGCATGTATGATTCGACGTTTAATAATTTTCTTAATGAGCGCTTCGCCATCAGCGGGGCAAACAGGGGCTTTCTCGAACTGCCCCGCGAAATGCCGGGGCTTCTCGTCGTGTTTTTTTCGGCACTTTTTTTCTTTTTGTGCCCGCGTCGGCTAGCCGCTCTCGCCAACATTATTATGGCTTTCGGTCTTGTCCTGGTAGCCTTCGCTTCCCCCTCGTTCAACGTCATGCTGGTCTGGCTTTTCGTACTGAGTGTCGGGCAGCATCTGTTTTTGCCGCTCTATCCGGGTATCGCGATGGAACTTTCGTCTGCCGAAAATGCCGGCAGGGTTCTGGGGCGCCTGAACGGCGTGCAGAATGTTGCGGCAATCTTCGGCAGCCTGCTTGTCTTTGTGATTTTCCGTTTTTTGAAATTATCTTTTTCGGCCGTATTTGTCATCGCCGCGGGCGGCTTCATCGTTTGCGGGCTTCTCATTTTTTTCATGCACAAGGGTGATGTCTCGCCCCCGAAGCAGAAGTTTCTATTGCGAAAACAATACGGTCTTTTTTACTGGCTCAACATTCTTTACGGAACGAGAAAACAGCTCTTCATCACCTTCGGCCCCTGGGTCATAGTAAAGGAGTTCGCGCAGCCCACACAGACCATTGCGACGCTGCTTGCCGTGGGCGGCGTCGCGGGAATTCTTTTCAAGCCGATGCTCGGCCGCATGATCGATCGTCATGGTGAGCGTTTTGTTCTGGGCTGCGAGGCCGTAGTGCTGGTTGCCGTGTGTCTGTTCTATGCTTTTGCAAAACAAGTGTTTCCATTGCATATCGCTTTGTATGTTACATGCGCCTGCTATGTCGTCGACAACATGCTGATGGCGGTATCCATGGCAAGGGCCACCTACCTTCGAAAGATAGCGCTGAGTCCCGCCGAAATTTCACAGACGCTTACAATGGGGGTGTCCATTGATCACTTCTTTTCGATCACTCTGGCGCTCCTCAGCGGACTTGTCTGGAATGCTTTCGGATACCAGTATGTCTTTGTCATCGGTGCGTGTATTGCGGTTATAAATCTTGTCTCGACAAGGTTTATCAGAATTCCGCTTCGATCGTAAGCGTATTGCTTAATCCAGAACTTCCGCTGAATTCTGTATAAAAGCAGAACTTAAGATTCCGGCGGAGGATTCGATGATATTTTAGTTGATCATCCCTTCGTGAGTCCGCTTAGCGCTCATGCAGAGGGATGATTAATTGGGGAACAAGGAGCCGGATATGAAAAGAGGTCTGCTGATTCTGTGTCTTTTGTTATTGAGTTTTCAACTGTGGTCGTGCCGGAAATCCCCCCGCCAGATACAACCGCGTTATCGCAATATTCTTTCCGAAATAGGGGTCAGCGAGGCCGATATCGATGCGCGCATTAAACAGTGTGTTCAACAGTTTTTCTACGGAAATCCCGCTCAGCGACTCTATTATGAAGTCGCTGACGATATGGCCTACTTTCTCGATGTTGCGAATAACGACATCAGAAGCGAGGGTGTGTCATACGGCATGATGTTCTGTGTACAGCTCAACATGAAACCTGAATTTGACCGGCTCTGGAAATTCGCGTACGAGAAGATGCTCTATAAACAGGGCGATCTGAAGGGCTATTTCGCATGGCAGCTTTCACCCGTCGACTTCAGTGTGATCGGCAAGGTACCGGCTCCCGACGGCGAAGAGTATTTTGCGATGGCCCTACTATTCGCATCGAAGCGCTGGGGTGACGGCGGGGGGATACTCAATTATCGTGCTCAGGCGAATAACATACTCGATCACATGATCCGTCATCGCGAGATTCTCGGTCTGCCCTCGGGCTCATGGGCAAGCGAAATGATCAATCCCGATTCGAAGATGGTCGTCTTTGTCCCCTATGGCGAAGCGGCCCGCTTCAGTGATCCCTCGTATCATCTGCCGCATTTTTACGAATTATGGGCTTTGTGGGCCGATGCGAATAACGACAAGTGGCACGAGATTGCGCAGGTGAGCCGTGCCTATTTTCAGAAGGTGACGCACCCCCGAACCGGACTTGCCCCCGACTACGCGTATTTTGACGGTATTCCCGTGAAGATGCAGAATCACTACCGTTTCGAATACGACGCGTGGCGTGTTGCGATGAACATCGCACTTGATTCGCAGTGGTGGAACCGTGATCCGTGGCAGCGGAAAGTGTGGGTAAAAAAATATCTTGGTTTTTTCCGTTCGCAGGGTATCGGGTCGTATAAATCCTGCTATGACATCGACGGGAGCAATGCAGCGGGTTCGCATGCCACGGGTTTGGTTTCCATGAACGCTATAGCGGCTTTGATTGCCGACAAAAAAACGGGTCATGAATTTGTGCGCGATTTCTGGAGCGCCCCGATACCCTCGGGAACCTACCGCTATTTTGACGGCTGTTTGTATCTTTTTGCCCTGCTGAACACTTCGGGTCGATATACGGTTATCGATACAGAGTCTGCCAGATGAAATACGGTTTTTTCACAATGAGGCGCTGATACCGGTTATTATGAGGTGATCGGGGGCTTTGTCCCAGCGAGAAGCGAAGGCCTTGCTGAATGTATAGGCGACAGAGATGTCGCCGTATTTTCCGCTCAAGCCCAGTGTCAGGTTTGCTCTCGCCTCAGCCCCATCTTTTTCGGAAAAAGCGCCAGTCAGGCTCGTGCTGTAGAAAAAGAGAGGCTTAATAGTGTTGCGGTAGCGCAGAGAAGGGCTGATGCTGCGATACTTTCCGCCTTCATCATCGGCGAATGAGATAGGGGAGGATAGGGCCAGAAGAAGCGAGTTCTTCCGGTATCCCGTTTCCGGGCTCGCACTTATCGAGTAACGGGTGTAATCCCTCTCCAGTACGAATGAACATATCGAAGAGGACAGCCCGAGTTTTGAGTACATGTTCGCGTAAGAGATGCCGGGGGCGACTTTTGCCCGTACTTCATTATACCGGTATCTTCCCGCCGCATAGTCAATTTCGCCTTCAAAGAACAGGCTTTTCGAATACAGAACCGAATCTATCGTAAAATTGTGTATTGTCGTATGACGGGGGGCTTCTGATTCGGTTTCGATCTCTCTGTTAAACGAACAGTAATACTCGAAGCCGTATAATGCGTTAGCCTCTTCGATATCGACACGGACAAAGGGTTCGTATTGCAGCTTCTCAAAACCCGTATAGTATAAAAAGGACAGCCCGGCCGAATAGTTATTGCTATTTTCCTGTGAAAAAAGATAAAGGGGTAGTATAACAACAGCGGATAATATACACCGGAAAATACGCATAAGATATATATACCATGATTTCAAAAAGTGATCTGGAAAAAATATACAGAAGTTACTCTCCAGAAATATACTCCTTTCTGCTGCGATTAACTGGTGCTTCCGAGAGCGCTGAAGATATTCTGCATGATATATTTGTCAGTCTCGTCAATTATTCAACAAAAAAAAACATAGAAATGGCGACAGTTCGTGCCTTTTTGTATAAAGCAGCAAAAAATCACAGTATTAATTATAGAAAGAACAAGCGAAACCTCAATGTAGAGCTCCCCGAAGACGCTCCTGATCGCTCAGATTTTGTGGAAAAAATAGAAAATGACCATCTTTTGAACGAAGTGTATGCCATTGTCGATTCGATGGATGAGGTGACAAGGTCTGTTTTTTATCTGAAAAAGGAATTTGCGTATACCAATGAAGAAATTGCCTCTTTGACTGGCGTTTCGGAGCGAACAGTACGTCGAAAACTGGAAAATCTTCTGATTCATCTCTCACAGCGTATCAATAAAGATGATATTATCCCCTTTCTCTTATATATTTGTCCGTTTTTTGCTCTGGAGGATGTATAACCTGTATGAAGATGAAGAGCAAAAATCATATAAAAAGGACGATAGCAGCCTGTCTGAACGGAAAGACCGCTCAGACGGATTTGGCTTGTAATTGTCCACGCTGCGTCCATATTGCCGCTCTTCATGGCCGACTTTTTGCCGAGAAGAACACTTTGTCCACTCCTCCCGACCGAGTGTTATTCAGAATCTATGCCTCCTACGAGCAGATCGCTGCCCGCAAGCGTAGCCGTATTGTTCGACTGGTTCCGGCGGGCGCTTTTTTTGCCCTGTTTCTTGTTCTGGGTTCTTTTTTGCTCTTTCGGCAGGATGCTCTTCTCTATTCTGATACATCGGCTCTTACAGCACGACAGCCACTTCGATCGGGTGCTACTGTAAAGACTGTCTCTGAACAACGGCGTATTTTCTTCGGCGATCAGGTTGAAATTATTTGCAGTCCCGATACGGTTCTGGATCTGGTATCCGTTACGCGAACCGGTAAGCATATTACCTATTCTTTTTTTCTGCATGACGGCGAGATTCGCGCTTCCTTTCACGGAAATGTGAATACCTTCGATTACGAGTTTGCCATGCCCGATTCCGTACTACGTTCAAGCGGTACAGAATTCACCATTTCGCTTCGTGATGACGCTTCTCGTTTCACCATTCACGAGGGGAGGGTCTCTCTTTTTCATCGTGCCAGCTACGCTTCGCTGAGCGCCTACGCGGGCGATGTGTATATTTCAAATGCCGGGGGATTGTACAAACATACTGTTCCCGCAGCTGGCGGATCAGCCGTTGAGGGGCATTCCGCTGAGAATGAAGAGGCGTTGATTACTGAGTCAATTCAGGCGAATGAGACCGGCTCAAATGCTGTATCAGATCAATCTGAAGAGCTGCCAGCAGTTCCTGCCGAAGACGAAAATGCCGCCACTGATGTTCGGGAGGCAGATGCTCCGCGACTGTCGCTTCCAGATGTTATCGGTGTTGACGAAAGTGAAAGGCGGCTTAGAGGCGTTGAAGAACGTGCTCTTCGCCGGCATTGATCTGTTAATATCTTCGCGTTAAGTTTGTTCTTTTAATCCTAATAGTCCGGGTTTGGTGACGTTGTTTTCTGGTGCCGGTGTCAATTTGCAGGTAATGGAAAATCGTGACGGCAAAACATAAGCAGAAATCCGGGACCTCTTCTTAAGTCTATTTGTGTATTAAATCCCAAAAAGGATATGATAAGCGAGTCGAACATATGGTTTCGTCATGTCCGAATCGGTCGATTTTATCGATTACAATGAAGACATGAGATATTAAGGGTATCGCCAGCGGTTTTTATTCCCGCGACGGTGGTTTTCGGTTTTTTCCCCAAACATAAGTAAACACTAATGTGTTTATGTTTATAAATTTTGTAAATTTGTAATCGGTTATCATATAACTATGTGCTAGTGTCTGACTGATTTCCACCGGGTCTCCGCTATCTTCACTATATAAATAATGCAAAAAAGCCAGCAAAACAAAAAAAGAAACACTGACTTTCCACACCTTTCTGATATCCAGAACCTGTTCATACTCCTTATCGCTGTATGTAATTTCGAAAATATGACACTCCTTCATCGGAGGCTGGTAGTTAACCGAACATTCCCTGTATTCCAGACGACAGGTATAGCGTTTCGAAAACCTTGCGATCAAGTGTTTGATCAACTCTGAAACGGTGATGTTCATTTTCGAGGCTTTGTCTTCCATCAGATCAAAAATATCCTGTTTGATGCAAATTGACGTGCTATGCATACATCCCCCCATTATATGACGGGTATCCCCATATACATTACGTTCTGTCTTGGCAAAACTGTTGAAAATTTCAGGTATTTATAATTTTTTTGTTTCTGTTTTTCGATTTTCTCAAACCAGAAAGTTAACTTGCAAAATGGAATCACCCCTGTGTTATGACTCAATTGCTCATTTTAACGACAAAGCGGAGTCTCTGTTATGCAAATAAAAAAAATCTGTGTGTTTTGCGGATCCTCAGCGGGAATGCGTGAGGATTATGCAATCGCGGCTGAAGGTCTGGGTGAATTGCTGGTACGCAAGGGTATCGAACTCGTTTACGGTGCGGGAAATGCCGGATTGATGGGTATTCTCGCAAGAAGCGTGCTGGCCGGCGGAGGCAGAGTGACTGGTGTTATTCCGAAGAAAATCGATGCGATGGTGAGCGGACTGGAATTAAGTGAAAAAATCGTCACTTCGACCATGCATGAAAGAAAAAATAAAATGTATGAGCTTTCAGATGCTTTCATCGCCTTGCCCGGCGGCATCGGTACGATGGAAGAACTGTTCGAAGTCTTTACATGGCGTCAGCTGGGATATCACAATAAACCCGTCGGTGTTCTTAATATCTGCGGTTTCTTCAATGAGCTGCACCTGTTGCTGGAAAGGCTGCAGACAGACGGCTTTCTCAATAAGGCTCACGCCGCCATGCTCTGCAGTGAAGATGATCCTGAAAAACTTCTTGAAATGCTTCATGTGCAGAGTCGTGAGTATATCGGTAAATTTGACAGGATACCATGATCCGGTTACGGTTATATCAGGGGATGCAGTTTTCCATAACCTGATAGACCAGAGTTCGAGTGGATTTACCTTTAACGTCGACTGAAAGGGGTTCCGAGACATAGGGTGAGAAGGCATCGGTGTATGCCGATTCACCAAGAATGATCGGCGTATTATAGATTCTTGTTAAACGTTCAAAGCGCGAGGCCAGATTGACGGTATCACCCAGTGCGGTGTATTCGGTTCGAATATTATTGCCGACGCTTCCCAGTATTATATCTCCTGTGTTGATGCCGATACCGAAACCGAGTTTCCATTCATTTGTGATGTCTCCGAGCTTTTCGTTTATTTCTCCGAGTTTTTTATGCATTTCGATCGCACAGGCGAACGCTTTTTCGCGATGATTCTCGTAATGTATCGGTGCGCCGAAGACCACCATTATTGCATCGCCGATAAATTTGTTTATGAAGCCATCGTGTTTATGGATGATATCGATCATGTACGCATAGAAGATATTAAGTATCAAAACGATATGCTGAGCGTCGACTCTTTCCGCAAGAGAGGTGAAATCCTTGATGTTGAGAAACATGACGGTGGCTTCTCTTGTTTCGCCCGTTGTAGTCACTTTTTTGCTCAGTATTTTCTCGACAACCTCACTCGATATATATCTGCCAAAGGTCGTTTTAAGTCGTTCCTTTTCCTTTTCGCTCTGCAATCCCTTCGAAAAAAGGTCTTCGTGGTTTTTGGCGATGTTGTAACCGGCAAAACCGCTTGCCCCCAGGCCGAGAACCTTAACCATTTCATTGATCATGTCGTTTTTCATGCGCAGACCGGAACTTGCGAACAATACGCTGTCGAATGCATGATGATTGCCGATATAGATGATCAGGGCAAAATAGCTGATTGCGGCAAGAATTCCGGTCAGGAAGGTGTTGACGGGGTTATGACGGCGCAATGAAAAAATGATAATAGGAAAATACAAGGCGAACGATCCCGAATGTACGATCGTGGCAACAGATGAGTTGGGCGCGTATTGTGAAAAGAAAAGCGAAGATGAGATAAGAAACATATCTATTGTCGTCGCCACATAGGTGAGCCGAACCGAGTATATTCTGTAATGCAGCAGTGTCGCGCTGAGGGCGGTAAAAACAAGAGCGGCAATTATAGAAACGATATTGGCTATGTCTGAGAGGGTGACGGTTCTGTTATTCGTTATCATGGAGAGTACCAGAACCGAGATAGCGGCAAGAATGGTCACTCTGTAGGTGTTAATGATCTGTTCGCCTTTTATCTGGTTTTCCAGTACCAGAGACTCGCTTCTGTCGGAAAAAATGGAGCTGTTTCTGTTTAATTTCCTCATAATCGCGGGCCCTCTCTCTGAAAGATGCGTTTACATTGTCATTGTCTGCTTATAAATTATGGTATAGTAGAGCCGTAGTAACTCATGGTTTTTTAAAATAGCAATATGTTTTTTTTTATGAATGAAAACTTTTTTTTTAAAAGTCTTGCCTTTCCAAAGTTGCTGTCTTGATGAAGATTGCCCTCTTTCGTCTTTTTTTTACACAAGATACACATGTTGCTTGATTTTATTCCGCATACCATACTAACTTATAATATCCCGATAGCAAATCTGGCTTGGGATATCCTGTTCATCGGGGGGCGTACGCATGAGAATAATGATAGTTGAGGATGAAGCAATTCTTGCCCTTGCGCTGATTCGTTACCTGGAAAGCAAGGGGCATCTGGTTGTGGGGCATTTTTATGCAGCCGAAGAAGCGGTTCGAATGCTTGACGACAAGAATCCGGAAATCGTCCTTATGGATCTTTCATTGCAGGGCGAGATGACCGGCCTGGAGGCCGGGCTTGTCGTTATAAACAAAAAAATTCCTCTTGTCGTTGTCAGTGCCCATACCGATCAGGAAACGCTTGAAGAGATAAAAAAAATCGGATGCAGGTTCCACCTGGTAAAACCGATTAACTATACACAGCTTGAAAAGACTATGGCCGAAGCGGTCAAAAGCGTTGCGTCCGGAGGAAAATGATGTCCCTTGGTTTGCCTTTTCTGAGCCCGGTAAAAAGGGGAATCGCTCTGGGAAGCGGTGCCGCAAAAGGAATAATGCATGTACCGGTTCTGCTGCATTTTGAACAGAAAGGCGTCCGTTTCGATGCCGTTGCAGGATCCAGCATGGGTGCCCTGGTTGGCGCCGTCTATGTCTGCGGCAATCTCAAAAAGTTTTCAGAGAAGATTCTGTCCGCGAAAAAAAAGGATCTGCTTCCGCTGATAGAACCGGTTTTTCCACGGCACGGGCTTCTCGCAACGGGAAGAATCCGCGCTTTTCTTTCCGCCTATATTCCCGAAGATGCCCGTATAGAAGATTTTGGCGGCCGTTATTGTGCCGTGGCGACCGATTATCATAGCGGTGAAGAAGTTCTGCTAAAGAAGGGAAATCTTCTCGATGCTGTTTGTGCAAGTATTGCCATTCCGGGTATTTTTGTTCCCGGCAGAATCGACGGGCGCGTTCTGATAGACGGTGGCGTTGCCAGTCCTGTGCCGGTTTCAGTTGTACGGAAAATGGGCGCAAATAGAATTGTCGCGGTAAACTGTCATCCGAATGTCAAACGCAATGGCTACAGAACCCCCGGAAGCGCTCCGCGCGCATCGTTGTCAAAATCGATTATTCCCGAGAACTGGATTTCCTTTTTCAGCCCGATTCGCAAAGGCAGGGGTAGCGAACAGGGACTGCCTTCGATTATCGATCTTTTTTCACAGGCGCTCGATATAATGGAATATCAGAATACATATTATTCCCTCAAGCGTGAAAAACCGGATATCATCATTGAGCCTGATGTGCGCCACATCGATTCACTCGAATTCGAACGTGGTGTTGAAATCTATGCCATCTCCAGGGCTGAGATCGAAAAGAAGAGCGGCAAAATTGACAGATTTTGCAGAAGATTTTTTTGAGTCCCGGCTGAACGCTGTGCATTCACTGCCATGTTGTCTGCGTCAATCGGCTATTCCATTGATTGTTGTAGCACCTTTTCGCCTGCCCGGCTGCACTGTAAACGGGCCTTTCCCCTTTTTTTTCGGGGGGATACCGGTCATCCCCTTGTAAGATCAGAAAAGAGATAAAAATGCCAAAAATTACTTGACCCCAAAAGCATGGTTCAACATTATTAACTACTATGGTAGTTAATAATGTTGAACATTTGATGAAACTCGGTTTCTCCGAAAATGAGGCGAAAGCCTACGTCGCTCTGTTAAAGGAGAGCCCGGTGAGCGCCTATGAGCTTTCGAAGCTTTCGGGCATCCCGTCTTCGAAAGTCTATGAAGTGCTCTCCCGCCTGTGTGAGAAGGGGGCCGCAATCGAGATTATAGAGCAGCGCGGGCCGCGTTACCTTCCGGCAGAGCCCGATGAGCTGCTGGCGCGTCATCGGCACCGTGTGTCGGAGACGATCGCGACGCTTGGCAGATCGCTTGCTCTTGCCAGAAAGGGAACGAGTCTTTCGTATGTTCGAAGCTTCAATGATTACGAAACACTTTTAAGCGAGAGTGCGATTATGATAGGGGCGGCGGACAAGACAATACTTCTCTCGGGGTGGCCAGAAGATCTCGGCGGATTGATGGATCTTGTGAAGCAGCAGTCGAAAATCGTGCGGACGGTTGTCGTTTGGTACGGTGAGAATGTGCCCGATCTGAAGATGGTGTATCCCCATCCTGTAAAGGATGCGCTCTTTGCGGAAAAAGGGGGAAGGCAGTTCGTATTGTGTACTGATGAAAGCGCCGCCATAATAGCCACGGTGACCTCTGACGGAGTGCAAGCCTCGATGAGTCGAAACAGCGGTTTCGTGACACTTGCGCGTGATTACATCAATCATGATGTTTATATCCTTAAAGTTGTTAATCGTTTCTCCAGGCAGTTGGAAAAAGCCTATGGCCCCGGCTATAGCCTTTTGCGTGATATCTACAGTGACGAGGTGATGCAATGAAAATTTATATCGATGGAAACTACTACCCGAAGGAAGAGGCTTGCGTCTCCGTTTTTGACCACGGTCTGCTTTATGGTGATGGTGTTTTTGAAGGGCTGCGAATATACAATGGAAAAATTTTCAAGGCGGCAGAACATGTCGATCGTCTGTTTGCCAGTGCAAAGGCGATAAACCTTACGATCGGACACACACACGAAGAGTTTGTCGGGCTGCTGTACGATTCGCTTCGGCAGAACGGCCGCGATGTCGCCGGAAAAAACGGCTATATCAGGGTGGTGGTTACCAGAGGTATCGGAGATCTCGGGCTTGATCCCGCCAAGTGTGCCCGTTCGTCCGTTATAATCATTTGCGGAGATATTCAGCTTTATCCCGACGAGTATTATCAGAAGGGCATATCCATCGCGAGTGTTTCCGTCCGACGAAGTGCAGTCGATGTGCTTGATCCGCGAATCAAGACGCTCAATTATTTAAACAACATTATGGCTAAAATAGAGGCAAAACAGTCCGGCGCCCTGGAGGCGCTCATTCTCAACAGAGAGGGGTTTATCGCCGAGTGTACAGCCGATAATATTTTTATGGTAAAAGACGGCATACTCTATACGCCGACTCTCTCCAGTAACGCGCTCGGGGGGATAACGAGAGGCACCGTTCTGGATCTTGCACGCGGACAGAATATGGAAGTTCGGGAATGTCTTCTGGCGCAATATGACCTGTATACGTCAGATGAATGTTTTCTAACGGGAAGCGGTGCGGAGATTATTCCGGTTGTTAAGGCCGACGGAAGAATCATCGGTGACGGAACACCCGGGAAAGTGACTGAACAGCTTCGGAACGCCTACCGGCAATTTGCGGCGTCACTGTAAATCAAAAAGGAAGCCTGATACCGTATTTCTCGCTGTTCAGAAGAAGGTAAAGCAGGCCGAACGAGATGATGAAGAAGACAACATAGAGGCGCTGGTGCATCTTGTACTCTTTTATCGTCTCATCGGTGAAATATGTTTCGGGACTGTTGCGCAGAATATAGCGCCCTTTGCCGCTGAATATTTCGTTTTTCTGTTTCTCCTCTTTCGTCTTGCACATGATGGCGATCTGCCGCATATTGAGTATTCCGCTTACAATCGAAAATGCCGCGAACCAGAAAAAAACGTGGCGCATCGACTGATCAGTTCGGGCAAGAGCGGGTTTCACGAAGACGATTATATAGAATGCGGCGATGGTGAAAGGCACGGACACAAGAGTCATTACTCTGTAAAAGGTTACCCGGTTCATGAGGACAGTTCCTTGCTGTTAAGAGTCGTTGCTGTCGTGCCGCTACGCGTGGGCTGTCAGCTTGTCAATTTGATTTGTTTCCCTTTGAATCGGCAATCATTTTTTTATTTGACTTTTTGATCCGAATGGATACAATCGAGGGGGTGTCGACTTTCCTGTTGCACCCGGCCTGTTCGGGTCTGGTGTTCGGCTCCGGCGGGTTATAAAAGAAAATGAAGGGGTTTTGGGCATTGTTATGGAAATAACCATAAAAGAGAGTCCCGATGTCGTGCGTGTGGCCGTTTCCGGTGATATCGAAATGATGACAATCAAGGATTTCAAAGATAAATTGCTCGCCCTTGGAAAAGACGGCGACAAGGACATCGAGCTGGATATGGCGGATGTGAATTATATCGATTCCTCCGGAGTCGGTGTTCTTATAAGTCTTCTCAAACTGCAGAAAAAGAAAGAGAAAACGGTAGTAATCACTGAAGTCAGCGACAAGGTTCTCAACGTACTGAAACTGAGTTCGCTTGCAGAAGTTTTCAATCTGTGAATCCCCTCAATGCAAGAATAGGCACCGGTTTTGACGTGCATAAATTCGCCCCGCAGCGAAAACTGGTTCTTGGCGGTGTTACAATCCCCTCCGAGTCGGGTCTTGCCGGTCACTCCGATGCGGACGTAGTTGTTCATGCGCTGATGGATGCGCTGCTCGGCGCCGCGAATCTCGGTGATATCGGACAGCTATTTCCCGATAGCGACAGGTCCTACAAGGATGCCGACAGTTGCCTTCTGCTTGAGAAGGTTGCCGGACTGATCAGAGAACAAACGTTTATAATCGTAAACTGTGACATTACGGTAATCTGTGAGCTGCCGAAAATTTCTCCCTACCGGCTGGCAATGGTGCAACGCATTTCGACGGTACTCGGCATTGACAGTGACAGGGTGTCAGTCAAAGCCACTACCACTGAAGGGCTTGGCTTTACCGGTCGTAAGGAAGGTATTGCCGTTCAGGCCGTATGTCTGCTTTATCGCTCCGACTGACAAATATATGACACCGGCCCATCCCATTCCTGATCTGTTTGCCACCTTTCGTGCCTGAAGCGAACCCGCCGAAAAAGAGTTTGACAGTTGTTTGCATGACTCCGATTCTGAGTTCCAATTATAATGGAGTTTGCAGATGGTCAAAAATGATGTGGAGCTTCTTACCAGGGGTACAGAAGAGATCCTTCCGAAAGACGAGTTTCTTGAAAAACTGAAAAAATCAGAGGAGACACAGCTTCCCCTCACGATAAAGGCGGGTTTTGATCCCACGGCACCCGACATTCATTTGGGACATACCGTCCTGTTGCGCAAGATGCGCCACTTTCAGCAGATGGGGCACCGTGTTGTTTTCCTCATCGGTGATTTCACCGGCATGATCGGCGATCCCACCGGTAAGTCGGAAACACGGAAAAAACTGACACGTGAAGAAGTCCTGCTGAATGCGGAAACATACAAGAAACAGGTCTTCAAGATTCTTGATCCCGAGAAAACTGTTGTCGAGTTCAATTCCAAATGGTGTCAGAAAATGGATTTCGCCGGGGTTCTCGAATTAACCTCGCATTACAATGTTGCGCGAATGCTTGAGCGCGACGATTTTTCGAAACGTTACAAGTCGGGTAAATCGATATCCATCATCGAATTCATGTATCCCCTTGTTCAGGGCTACGATTCTGTGGCGCTGAAAGCCGATGTCGAGATGGGGGGAACGGATCAGAAGTTCAATCTTCTTGTCGGACGCGATCTTCAGAAAGAATACGGCCTTAAGCCGCAGTCAATCATCACTCTTCCGCTTCTTGTCGGTCTTGACGGCGAGCAGAAGATGTCAAAATCGCTCGGTAACTACGTCGGTATCAACGAATCGCCGAAGGATATCTTCGGCAAGATCATGTCCATTTCAGATGAACTGATGTTTACCTATTATGAGCTGGTTACCGATGTGCCGCGTGCCGAAATTGCCGCCATGCGAAGCGCAATGCAGGACGGATCACAGCACCCCAAGGCGATAAAAGCGCGTCTGGCAAAAGATATTTGTGCGCAATTTTACGATGTCGAAACTGCACAGCGTGCCGAGGCCGAATTCAATACAATTTTCGCAAAGAAAGAACTGCCTGACGAAATTGAGGAATTTACGCTGGATGCGTCCGAGCTGACAGAAGGCAAAATATGGATCGTTAAACTGCTTGTCGCGACAAAGTTGGCTGCTTCGAACGGTGAAGCCAGACGACTGATCGCCGGCGGTGGTGTCTATATCGATCAGGAGCGGCTTGGCGATGCCGATCTGGAACTGAATGCCCCCTTTGCTGTGTTAATCAAGGTGGGCAAGCGGCGTTTCATGAGGATTAATGCCGAAGCAAAAAACTAGTTTTGTAACAAAATGGAAATATAAATGTCTGAACCAACAGATGAAGTGATAATTCGGCGCGTCCTTGAAGGCGATACACAGGCTTTCAATAGCGTCATTGTGAAATACCAGGACAGGGTTTTCCGTTACGTGTATTCGGCTCTTGGTAATTATGATGATGCCCTCGAAGCTTCGCAGGATATTTTTATAACTGTTTTTCAGTCGCTGGCGAAGTTCAGGGGAGAGTCTAAATTTTCCACATGGCTGTATTCGATAACTTCGAACTATTGTAAGAACTATAAACGTAAAAAGCGTCGTTATAACCTTGTTCCGATTTTTGACAAAAACGAGCAGGGAGAGACCGAGTTGCCGTTGGTTGATCTCAGAGAAAATCCCGAGAAGAAAGTCGAGATGGACAGTACTCTGGAGATTGCCAACGAAGAGTTGGCGAAGCTGCCCGAAGA
>JAEWVL010000368.1 GCA_023396665.1 Spirochaetota bacterium | reverse complement strand
ATTGTCATATAATACAAATTTGTCTAATTTTTGCAAGTATTTTATAGTTGAAAAATCGACAGCCTGAATAGCATTTTTCATTTCTTCTCAAATTCTATGGGACAACAGTGTCAAGCGATCATAATCTATGTCAATTAAAATAACAATTGAACCAAGAGTTGATAATTCTTTTGCAATTCCCAATCCTAAACCAGAAGCCGCTCCAGTTATTACAGCTACTTTTCCTTCAAATTCTTTCATTATTTCTTCCTTTTATTACTAAATTAACTATCAATACTGATTAATTAAAATTAAGATGACCGGGCTTTCGTACAACGTACGAGAGTGTCTGAAGTTTGCGGCAGCCGTATCGCCGCAATGTGCCGAAGGCCAAGCACCGCGCGCAGCCTCGCGAGCACGGAGCGCAGCGCATAACTCTCAGTTGTCTGAAGTGCTTAGCCATAACAGTAATCTCCTCCAAAAATAAATGGATGACCAATAGCAGAGACTCATTCTATTTTGTACTAACTTCAAATAGTGTATATGGATCACTTTCTATCCAATACTCGTAAATATCAACTACAGACTTTAACTTAAATAGCATGCAACTACTGTTGCCGATTTTCCCTGATCTAATTAGATTCTTTCCAAACGCTTCCTTCTGAACGTTAAGCCAGCCCCTTACGTAAGGCGGATTATTTCCAGTTTTAATAAACCAGTCCTTAGGATTATAAATTTCCTTGATCTTAGGATTTGGTTCAGAAAATAGTTTTGGCCAAATCTCATTTTTCATATTATGCTCAACAAAATGCATTGCTGATAAACTTAAAATATCAACACCAAGCAATAAACCATAACCAGAATTATTTATAACGTTCTGAAAGTTATCAACATATTTTTCAGCATTGTTTCCCCATGCAGAAAATCTATGCGTGCCTTTCCCAGTAACCGTATTTCTCAAGCAACGGAATGTATCTGCTATTATACCCATATCAGTAGATTCAGAATGATCTTCACTCAAGATTCGTTGCTTAGAGGTTATACCAAGGATAATATCCTCATTATTCAATTTGAGGGACTTTGAACTAGTAAAACTTGGCATTAATATTGTTCCGGTATTTGTAATCACATTCTTTAATGCATCTATTACTGTAAGAGCTCCGCCAGAAACTGTCCCAAAACTACTCAAAGAACTATGAACCTCAATTATCATACCAACTTGGACTCCGAGATCTCTTAATCCATTTTCAATTTCATATTGTGCTAACATTAATGCCTCCATAACTGATTGCATTATGCCGAGCCATGGATAGATAGGCACGGTGATTCTGAAGCTAAGCAATTGCATATAACGTACGAGAGTTATGCAACGTTGCGGCGGCCTCATCGCCGCAATGTGGCGAGTAAGCCTGCAGAAGGCAGGAGGCCGAGCACCGCACGTACCCTGAGCCTGTCGAAGGGGAGCACGGAGCGCAGCGCATAACTCTCAGTTGGCGGCTGTTGGCTCTAGAAAAAGACTGATGGCGAAACAGAGAACTTTTCAGATAAAGCCTTTATTTGACGAATATTCAATTCACGCTTGCCATTCATGATTTCAGAAACAACACCTTGTGAACCGATTTCTTTCAAATCATTTTGATTAAGTCCATATTCTGTCATAAGTTCTCTAAGAATTTGAACACCTGAGATGTCTGAGACAGTTTGATTAACATTCTCATACTTCTCAATAAGCAATCCTATTGTTTCCATCAGTGAAGCAAACTTATGGTTTTCATTATTACCAATTTCATCAATCAATTCATCAAGTAGTTCAACTAATTTATTATATTCATTGTCATTACGAGGAATTGATAGAAAATTGGAAACTGAAGGCCATATTTTTTCAACGACTTGCAATTGATGTGTCATGATTTCTTCCATTTTCCTTTATCATATTCAGCGTGTGTCATTATACATCGAAGATAAATTATTCCTCTATTATAATGAATAGCAGCAATAAGACGATATTTATTCCCACTAATGTTAAACACAGTAAGATTATCAACAAGATCAGCAGAAGAAAATGATTGTTTCAAGTTGCTAAAGGAAGTGAAATCAGTTCTTGTTACTATTTTATACCATTTTAATAAAGATGATTCACTATCAGAATACTGAGCTATGAAATCATTAATTCTACGTTTAGTAATAACTCGCATTCAGTCATCGAATCTCATATTGAGATATTGTCAATAACTTTATTACATGAGAACCAAATAATATGATTTTTGAGCCAATTGCCGCCAACTGTAATTATCTACACATAACAGCACATATTCTTATTACACACAAGGATTTTACAGTTATTATAGAAACAAATCAGATTAGAATTATAATGACAGGAGCCCCTACTGCGTAGCCGATGGGGCGTTAGATTTTGTCGAGGGCCGGCCGCTATAAGACAAACTCGGCGATTGCCTCGTTTGAGTTTTATTTGGTAATGAGAGCCTGAGGGCTCTTAATCGGATTCGGCCGGCGCGGATTGGTTGTAGAAAAAGAAGCGAAACCGGCAACCCCGAAATCTATTTTTTTGCCCAGGCCAATCCCTCTTCGTAGTCACTGAAAGACTGCACAGAACTGTTTTCGGCTGTAGTCTTTGTCGTCTTGTCAATGACCTGCTTCTGAATCATGTTGTCGGGCAAAATCAACGCGGTCTTGACAACCCCCGCCTGAATCAATCGGGGCGTCCAGTCTTCTCCCAGCCAAAGTTGATCCTCTGGCTTTATGGTGACATATTTTCTGCAATCGCACAATGTTCTTGATGACTTGTACTCTTTGCAGCAGTCGATTATCTTGTCATACGCTTCGCGAAACTGTTCGCTGCTCATGTACCCTTTGAAAACCGTCTCGACGACGTTGTTGATTCCTTCACAGCTTATTTCGACATATTCCTTTTCGAAAAATTTCATTGCAAACCTCCGTTGCGGTTTATCAGGTAATAACTGCCATTACAGTTAAAATAAAAAAGGAGTGATACACTTTCAACACAATCTGAAAGTATTTATCTTTTTCTCAGTGTGATCTCGCATCATTGTGATGTGCCGAATCGTTCCCGCTTGCGGCAGGGACTGCAGCAAGCGGGAGAATGTTTGTCACCTCTTGACTTTCTTTACTTTTCCGTTTTCATAATCACACACCAGTATGTCCCCCTCGTCGTCGACTGCCACGCCTCTGGGACTGTTGAACTGCGCGTCCTCCGCATCACCGTCCGTGTCCCCAGCGCTGCCGTTTCCGGCAAGAGTGATGACCTTCCCGTCGGGAGTTATGATCATAACCCTGTTGTTGTTTTCATCGGTAACAAATACGGCGCCGTTCGAATCGACGGCTACTCCGTGCGGCCTGTTGAACTCGGCCGTTTCAACCGTACCTTCTTTTTTGCCGCCACTATTTTTCGGTGTCACATTGCTGATAAGTGCGGCGGAAGCGTCTCCGGAGGCAGGTATGTCAATTTTAACAATATTGTTGCTGTCGGCACCCTGATCCGTTATGTACAGGGTGATAGAGCCGTCAGTGTTAGTTTGTACCGCCACACCGTGCGGTTCATTTATTGATACTCCCGCCTCGGCCGTGCCCATGTCGCTAATGCTTTCGGGGCTTGCCGCGACACCGTCGTTTACGGAAATCCTGTATATGTCGCCGCTGCCCTGGTCCGCCACGTATACATTGCCGTCATCGTCAACGGCAATTCCGGTCGGGTTTTCAAGTACAGTGCTGTCAACAAATTCATTTGTTGTTACTTCTCCGTCCTCATCGATTATCACCTGTTTGATCGAGCCGTCTGTCGAATAGGTTTCCGGGTCTTCGCCCGCTGATCCCGAATCGCTTATGTAGAGAATCGTTGAATCTCCGTCAATAACTGATGTCAGGCCGTCAGGATGACTCTGATCTCCCAGATCGGTTATAATAACGGTCTCACCCTCATCCGTTACCTGTTTAACTTCGCCGCTTTCTATATCGGTGATATAGACATCGCCTTCATCTGTAACCGTGACCCCGTCCGGTTTTCCGCCCGGTGATGCAATGGTTGTGACGCTGTCTTCATTATCCGTGTCAGAGCCTGAACAGCCGGTAACAAGCAGAATCAAAAGTAGCGCAATCGCGAACATGTGTTTCATCTTCGTCTCCTCCTGAAAATAATTGGCAATGAAAGAGATTCGCTCTTTCAGGATGTTCCAATAGATGTACAATATAAGCAGGTTCTGATTATTTTCAATCTTTGCGGCAGAATACTGATTTGCAAAAAAACAGAAAGATGAGAATTTGGTCATGCACCATCATGTTTCATGCATCACACTATGTTTTTTCGGGGGGGGGGGATACCGTGACGAGTGA
>JAEWVL010000324.1 GCA_023396665.1 Spirochaetota bacterium | reverse complement strand
GTAGCCGTATTTCGCGTGATCAAAGACAAACTGTTCGACGGTACCGGCGATATTGGTATAAGTCTTGTCCTCTACGGTTTTATCGGTATTGTAGTAAAGCGTCGAATCCAGACGTGAATCATCCACTTTTTTTATAAAATATTTCTTATCGAGAATATTCTTCCAGAGCTCTTCGTAATTGTTCGATTCGGGATACACGCAGCCCATACCGATTACCGCGATCTCGTCGTTGACCTCGCATTTTTCCGACGAAAAAACTTCGAGCGAGTCCAGAACCTTCGAAAGGCTGTCCTTTCCCCCCATGAGCATCGAATGAATCTCTTCTATTTCAACCTCTTCGTTGTGAAAGATCAGACCGTCACCGGACATGAAATTACCCACTTCAAAGGCCTCTTCTTCAGTATACTGGTCGAGGGTCACCTTGCCGGGCACCGAGAAATTGGGCCGGAAAGCCTTGGCTCCGACCAGAAGCGCTCCGAGATTGTCTTTTTCGAAACAGAGTTTACGCTCCTGCAGAGGCAGTCCCTGTTTCACACGCTCGTGCTCGCGGTGAACCGTAGTCATCGTAAAAGGCGTTGACAGACTTCGTGTCGAAAGGCCGAGCGTCTCACCGGTAACGATGGTTTCGCGCTTCTCTTTCATTAGCCGCTGATAGAGCGGCTTGATTGCGCCGCAGCTGACAATCTCTTTCGAGAAAAGGTACGAGGTGCTTACCTGTATACCGATCTTGGCTCCTCGTTTCGCAAGGTTCGCGGTCATCGCGCTGATAAATCGCGCACCCGCGGATGAAGCGATTCCACCGGCAAAGACCAGCGACAGCGCGCCGATTTTATCGCTGAACGAATTGACCACTTTTTGAATCGCGCTTTCCCACAACACCATCGATGTCATCGAACCGACGTGTCCGCCGGCCTCGCGTCCCTCGAAAATGCAGCGCATCGCGCCGCTGGTGATCGCATTTTCCAGAATTGAGGCCGCAGGCGCGTGAAGATAGGTCTTGATGCCGACTGCCTCGAGCTCCTTGACTTGTGCGGGATTACCGCTCGCAAACAGTGCATACTTAACCTTGTTTTCTTTCAGAATTCCCATGTGCGTATCGAGCTCTTTGTTGAGCGAGGCGATACCGATCATGCCCGCTCCGAAGACCTCACACTTTTCAAGACCTTTCTTGATCATCTCGTCGGCAAGGTTTTTCGGAAGTGAACCCATCGCCAGAAAGGGGAGTGCCCCGTGTTTATATACTTCGTTTGCAAAATCGGCACAATCTGAAATATTCGCCATCGGGCCCTGAATGATGGGATATTTTACGCTGTTTTCCTTCGCCAGCGGAGAATCGGCGTGCAGTGGATCATGCTCGTCCACATCGGCGAGCAATTCGCCCATCGTTTTGAAAAACGCGGGGATAATGGTTTCAAGATCTGTTGACTCTTTTATGAAATAACGCGCCATGAGCGAGTCCTGACCGAGATAGAAAAGGCTTTGCACGACATCGATCGAATTGTCGTCGAATCTGGCAAAACCGTCACAGATTTCCTTGTAGAGCTTCTCATCGGCTTTCGGATCTTCGAGCAACAGACTCTCGTGCTCTTTAATGACTTTTACGTTTTTCGTCGCGAGTTTCGAGAAGAAGCGGTACTGGCGGGAAAGCGACTGTCCGACCATCAGGGTATCCTTCTCTTCGAGTTTGGCGATCGCCTGTTTGAAGTTGTCGGCAAGTGGTGACTGGTTTGTCAGATACAGCTGGTCGTCGAGCACAAGCCCCGAAGCGCCCGCCGCAAGCATTCCGGCACCGGTATAATAGCCGACACCGCCATGTACGATCACGGGAAAATCCGACGATTCGACATACCACTGAAGAAGCACGAAGGAGGTGTATTTGGATACTAATCCCCCCGCCTCGTTACCGCGCACGATGACCGCAGAGGCACCCAGCCGCTCGACGGCGGCGTTCATCTCGATATCCTTGAGTTCGAGCACCAGCCGCGCGTCAACGGAGGACATATCGGCAGTATCGAGTTCAGAAGCGTCTCGATATGCAAGAACGACTATTGATAGATTCTCATAATAATTTTTCGATAAAATATCGATTAGATCCTTGTCATCCGCATACACACGCACGCCGAAGAGCATGCCGCGTGACTGCATCGAATCTATATTCTTCTTAACCGCAGCGGCATCGGCGAATTCGGTATCATATACCGGCAACGCTCCCGCCCGGTGAACCGATTCAAAATAGTCCGGGCAGAACAGGCCCGCGGGATTGTAGACCATAAGGGGCAATTTTGAATCGAGTACTCGCTTAATCATATACGTCTCCTTTTATTGGAGCATTTCACGATTGGAAGAAACGGAACTGTGCCACGAAATATCTTTCAATTGTTGATAAACGGATGAGAAAAGATATTTCTACACAGTTCCATTTTCTTTTATTCTACCGTGAAATGCTATACCTGAGAAAAAATTCATATTTGAAGCGCTCGTACAAGTGTATTGACGCTTCCTGTTACTGAAACCGCAGCCGGCACTTTAGAATCGCAAGCCGGCCGCCGCGCGAAGACAAAGCTTCGTTTATGCTGCGTTTATATAAAACACCCCGTCCCGCTGCACAGCACGGTAAAGCGCCGCAAAAGGGGGGATGATACTACGCGACAATGTATATGTGGGAAAAATACTATCCTTCGCCGGAGAGGTTGGCGACATCCTGAGCGATGATCGGCATCTGAAAACGCTCCCGCGGACATTCTTCGGTCAGAAAACCGTTGAATACACATTCGAGAATGCCGGGAATTTCCTGAGTGAGAGCATAACGCATTCCGTTCGAGGACCATTTGTGAAAGACACCGTCGATAAAACCGAAAATTCCGTAGACGATCGTATCGAAATCCATCTCTTTGACGGCCTTGTTTTCACAGCATTCATTCAGGCGAACACGTATAAGCGGAAGCCACTCATCCATGTGCTGATAAAATTTGGCCTTGCCGCTAGTGCCCTGGGTAACATCTTCGGCGAGAATAAGTTTGTAAACGACGGGATTGTCATTGATGTAGGTGACCCAGTACTCGACCATCTGACGAAGTTCGGAAAGAATATCGCCATCCTTTGAGAAAATTGCGCCGATATTGGCGACGATCTTACGGTACTCCTCGATCATCAGCTGCTCGAGCAGCTCCTCTTTCGATTCAAATATGCGGTAGAGTGTTCCTTTTCCTATGCCTGCAATCTGCGCTATCATATCCATCGTCGCCCTGTGAAACCCCATTTCGCCGAACACCTGAAGTGCCGCCTGAAAGATAGAGTTCTTTTTGCGCGTGCTGGTTGCATTTTTATGATCCGCTTTCGCGTTCGGAAGGGCGGTAAAGACATCCTGCAGCAGTGCGGCCGGTACATTCACCTTTTTTACACCGAACAGGGCCGAACGGTCGATGATCGCACGAAGAAACTGATACGAAGCCTCTTTCATCTGTTTTTCGTGCAGATAGTCCAGAACATCGTTGATATAGGTGGTGACCCAGGCCGAGGCTGTGTCCTGAAAAGCCGCAGAAGCCGTATTTGCGCGCAATTCGTCGAGCTGCTTTTTAAACACCGCCGTAAAGGCCCCTTCATCGAAGGTGCCGTCGGGCATAAAAAGGCGCCCTATTTCACGGTTGAGCGCTGATGTCGATTCAGTCTGCATACTCATAAAGGCTCTTGACTTTTCTCACCTGCATTTATGGACTCGCCAGTTCCGGACTGGTCAGTCCGTTCAAATAGAACCGGCAAGTTTCATTGTCAAGAATTTTTGTAAAAAAAATTTTAGAAAAATGAAGGGGGGGGATAAAGTGAAGCGGGAAAACAAAGATTTCACGCTTCACTTTTACGATCGCTAACAGCGCCGCACCTGATTAAGGCGTATCGGGGAGGAAATGTTACAAGAGCCTGTTGGGAATCTCCAGGAAATAATCTGCGCAAGCCGAAGCTCGAATAGTTCCCGCTAAAACGAAGTACAAGCATTGCGTGTGCCCTTATTCAAGCTTTCCGGTATACAATCAGGGGGAAATATCGCCCCATCGAGTATAGATTTCACGCAAGTGCGGGTAGCCGTCATTGACCGAGCCGTCGATACGCCATATCGTTCCTGTGCCCATACCAGCAACGATACTCCATGACGGGTATGATGTTGTCCATGTCATCGCCAAAGTCGTCAAGCCAGTAGCCCCGCTCACATTACCGGAACCCGCCGGCGGAAGAGAAACAGAAAGCTCAGTGTCAAAATAACAATATTCCACAGATATAGCTGATGATGATAAACCGATAAACGAGCCGACATTGGTAGTTCCAGACAGTGTCGAGGCAGAATAGATGTTTGTAAGCTGGTTATTTCCCGCTTGATAATTACCGACTACACCACCTACGCTCGCATTTCCTGTCACCGAGGCAACAACGTAAGAGTCATTAATAGTAAAAGGGAAATTACCAAAATAGCCGACAAAGCCACCAACATTGCTGGTTGTAACCAATCCCACGCTCCCATAGACAGCACATCTATCGATAACACCTCCACTCATAATTGTCCCAACAAAACCGCCAACCGACATACTACCACGCACATCGCTGCGGCTGTACGAAACGCTGATCGTAGCATTTGCATTCTCGAACGATCCCACAAAGCCACCAATATAATAGTCTCCGCTCAAATTCTCACAACGTGCATATGATTCACTTATCACTATCGACTGAGTGCCATCCAGTGTACCCGCAAAGCCGCCGACACCCATAGTTCCTTCTATCATATCAGAAATGCTGCATGTATTTTTCAGTTCAACACCTGCAATAACATCTGATACAATTATACCGGCAAAACCACCGACATCGTTATTACCGGAGACATCTCCATAAGCGGCAGAATTATTAATTTCCAGAGAAGTAGAGGAACCTGCATATTGCCCCAGAAAACCTCCCACACTGGAAGAATCGGGAGCACCGACATCACTATACGCGTCACAATCGTTTATCACCCCCACACCGCTATCGATGAAGCCCGTAAAACCGCCAACGGAATTGTATGAGCCGCTTACCGTTACCGAACCCCTGCTGATGCATGTGGTCAGGGTATAATCACCGCTTATCTCACCTACGAAACCTCCAACTATATCAGCCATCCCCGTAACGATGACGTTTGCACTGCAACGTTCTGCACTGCCTCCGCTCAGAGTACCAAGCAAACCTCCGGTTACCATTGCCCCCGAAATGGAGCCCCGCACCGAACAATCACGCAAGGTCGTATTTGTCGCGTAAGCAGCCAAAAGTCCGCAGTTGTTATTTCCATTGACTGAAGCAGCGGTCAAAACAACATTGCGCACATCGGCAGCACTCGTATAGCCGAATAGCCCGGCATAATCTATTGCCGCCGCTATCTGAAGATCACGTATCACAAAACCGTTACCATCGAAAGTTCCTGTAAAATTCAGCGTATTATCACCGATCGGCGCCCAATTGGGAGCTCCGGTGTAGCCACCCGAGAGATCGATCGGGGCGACGACGAGGTAGTTTGCGGACAGATTATTTCGCACATCGTAGAGCTCCTGCGCATTGCTGATGAGCGTATAGTTTCGCAGGGCCGCAGTGGGTAGGGCTCCCGCGCTGACGGGCGGGCCCTGGTTGCCGTAATTGTCGACCACCCTGATAAAACAGCGGTAGTATTGCCCGGGTGTCAAAGCGCTGAAGGTATGGGTTTGCGTGCCCTTGCCGACAGTGGCAATCAGATCGTTGTCTTCCGCATCATAAAAATTGATCGTGAAGGGCGCAGCGACGTCAGGATCCTGCCAGCCGATGGTGATGGTATCATTAAAGCTTGATACGGAAACAAGGCTTACCGAATATTCTTCGGTCAGCAGCGATTTGTCGAGGGTAACGGTGTATTCCTGCGTAGTGCCGTCGGTCGCGGTGACGGTATATACCAGCGGAGAGCTGAAATCGTTTACAGTGACACCACTTTGCTGCTCGACGCCTCCTACACTCACCGTTTCGCCGTTTGTGGTAAACGAGGACACAAGAGCGGTGGCGTCGAGCGTATAGGGGGTAATGGGCTGTATCGAGCTGCCGCTGATCGGTGCATCAATATTCTGATCAAGCTGGCTGTTTTGCAGGGCAAGAAACTGAAATGAGGTTATCGCCTTGTCCGATGTGCCGACCGATCTGTTGGCGATATCCCACACGTCGGAGCCCTTACACGAGATAATGAATAGAAACGAGCCCAGCAGAATACAGAGCATATATCTGTGAGCAAGAGGTCGTATCAGGGGCATTATATTCTTAAATGATAGTGTTTTCACTTTGCATCCTCCACACACCTTTTCCGGAGCGACAAAGGCACGCGTTCATTGCGTCAAGCACCCGCACTGATGATACAAACAATATAGCGGAAACGGTCAAAAAAACAAGTACATATGCCCGAAAGTGTACATAAAGCCAGAGCGCTCAATCGTAGGTGAGGCCGACAAGATAGGGCAAACCGCCGATTATGGAACCGTCGGTGCCCCAGATCGGTGTTGAAAAATCAAAGCTATACAAGCCGGGAAGCGTCATTTGAGTCGGATCTAAAGCAGTAATTCCGGACACCGTTGGATTCGTTCCTGACTTATCCACTGCCGAAATGTTTCGACAATAAGAATCAGTAAAATCTTCAGAAACAGAATCGCCAACGAAAAGTCCGATTTTATCCGCAGGACCCCCGACAATACCCGCACAATATACTCTGGTGGTTTCAACCGGAAATGACTCATATTTTCCATAAAAACCGCCTGCTGAAGTTGCCCCCTGTGCCGTTACCTTCGTTAGAGAATGGCAGTCTTGAATTGAGAAACCAGCGGAGGTCTTTGTGTGGCCTACAAAACCGCCGACAGAACCGGAACCATATACAGAACCGAGAGAAGCTGATTTTGTGATTGAACCTGTGATATTACCCCCTATCAAGCCTGAAAAGCCCCCTAATGCCCGCATCGGACTTGCACTGGAAACAACATCGCCACTAATATTACAACTTGCATAACATAACGAGACTTCTACATCTGATGATGTTGAATGATTTATACTTCCGGCGAAGCCCCCGGCAAAAACACAATTATCGTCAGAGCCGCCGTCGACAATGTCACCGCTTACCGATCCGCGCGCATAGGACTTATAAATTTTCCCTTTGGATATCACCCCGGCAAAACCACCGCTCGAGATGTAGAGACCACCAGTGGCTTTAAGCCCTTCTGTTTTCACACTTACTGAACCTTTTGCACTGCAATTTTCTATTGAGACCACTGAAAAATCACCGGCAAGTGAGGCAATAAAACCACCGGCGGCACAGGTATAATTCAACTCCGTACCCCCAACTCGCGTTACTTCCACATCGCAGATCGAATAACTATTCATGATGATTCCACTATCATTTATTTCCGCGACAAAGCCACCAGCCAGTCTTGTCGCGCTCAGCTTCTTGCCTTTAACACTGCACTTCTTGTCAACTTCACCGATTACGCCCTTATTTGAGCCGGCAAAACCGCCGACAAGATCGCCGCCCGAAAAAGAGGCAGAGGAGAAATCGACCGCCGAAGAAAGAATCTTACTGCCTGTGTCAGCGGCACCTGCAAAACCGCCGACGCTCTGGCTTGCAGGGGCTGATATAAATTGTAAAGAAGGGGTCAGTGCAGTAACCTGCGAGTTGGTAATATTTCCGCCATTCTTAAGCACACCGACAAAACCGCCGATAGGTGCTGTCGAATTTGAGACAATGGACACTTTTGCACGAGAGTTGTCAATTTCACCTATATTGCTACCGACAAAGCCGCCGGTCTGCAGGGAAGCTCCGCCTGATGTGTTATCAATTATGACATTCGCGTTACAGCCTTTTATTTTTGCTGTGTTTCCGCAAAACGCAGTGAAGCCTCCGATCTGAGCGTTGCTCACCGTTTTGATCGTCCCCTTTACGCTGCAGTCTGAAATCAGGCAGCTGCCCTGCA
>JAEWVL010000281.1 GCA_023396665.1 Spirochaetota bacterium | reverse complement strand
GAGCAAAACTATTGATGACAGACAAAGCAGGATAATCGGGAAATGCATTAGGATTGGTTGTCGGAGCCCCCCCGGAATCTTCCAACGGAAAAGTGTTTGCGTCACCCTTTCCAAGTCCATAATCATGATCGACTATATTCCTGAAAAAATTATTATCATCAAGTCCCATCGACGCAGCAGTGCATCCTCCACATATCAGCCTTACAGCATCTACCCATTTCGGTGAACCGGAATTAGCTGTTATTCTCGTATGACCCCGCAAACCTCTTCTCCAGTCGTGACGATGTTCATACCTCTCGTCACCCTGTGTTGCAGCCGGTTCGTTATATGTATAAGTATCATGATGTCTCAGGTCGATTAATCCCGGGGCGGCAATACCCTCCGAGCAGATTATTTTAGTTGCATCTTCGTATCCGCTTATACCTGAGGCATCAGTACCCACATACTTAATGGTGCCGTCCGCAGCGATGAACATCTGGCCGTCTTCGATGATCCCTTCAGGAGTAATAATATCTCCCCAGTAGACCAGATCACTGCTGCCCGCTACGGAATATCCTATACCTTCAGTGGCGGCCGGAGGCGGAGTTCCCGGCTGAAGAAAGGGGCCGTCAATATGCTGGAGAGGATACTCTGTCCCCGCCGGGTCCGGATTATCATCTCCAGCCGGGTCAGGAGTGCTGCCCCCGCCTCCACCGCCGCCACTGCAGCCGATCATGAACGCAATAAACAGACCAAATAGCACCATCATGGTATTTCTTGCCATTGAATAAAACCTGTTATTACTCATTTGAACCTCTTGAATAGACAGTCTTCTCAATAAAAGCGCTTATACCTTTCCGGAGATCATTGCAATTTCAATTTTATGGTAATGATACATATTACGTGTATTTTGACGGTATAAACACTCAGATATAATAATTAATGTAATATAAATATTATCATGTCAATAGAAATACCACATTATCGATAACACAATAAACCCGGTTTCAATTTAGTATTGCACGAAATTGATTTTTATGAGATCCAAACTCTCAATAATAATACACCCGCAGCAAAGTCTCCATATCATCCTGATCCAGAACGATGTAATTGGAATCGAAGGTCGGTTCGCCCTGAAGACCGTCCTCCGCACCCGATACGGCAATGCCTTCGGCGGGCGGGGCATTTTCTCTCATTTCAAGCTGATAATCGCTGTTTTCGTCATGAAAAAGAAAAATATAGTACATGCCCTTGGGCAATCCCTTTACGGAAAATTGCGCCTTTTGACCGGTGATATCGGCTCTGTTTACATGTACCAATTTCATAAATATGGCGTTCATCATCTCCGAATCTTTTTCAGAAGCCTTCTTTGTCAGTTTGTACATAGCGCTGTTTTCATCGAGCGTATAAAAATCGGCAAGAAATGCCTTTTCTTCGTTCGATAGAAACTTATTGTCAGTAACCAGCTTGTCGTAAACCCGCTTCTCGACCTGCTCGATGGCCTTGTTCTTCCAGAGGTAGTTCACACACAGATCATTCATCTCTCTGTTGAGAATGTTGATTACGGCCTGCCCCTGATCGTTTCTGAAACCCTCGACCACAATGCGAAACTCCCGCATGTCTCCCGAAAACAGATCCGCTTCGTTCAGTTTGTCGGCGGCATCGGGCGAGAATTCTGTTATACTCACATTTAGAAACGAGTTATCCTGTGAAAAGCGCTTGTCGAGACCGACCTTGTAAAGTTTGCCGTAGCGTTCAAACTCCTGGTGATTGATCGGGGGAAACTGGGAGAAATTGTTCACTATGCGGTTTACCAGCCATACACGGCCATGACCCTTAACGAAATCTCCGTAATAGTGGCCGGCCTGCCCAGCGGGAGCAAAGGCATCGTAATTTCCAAAACCGCTGAAGCCCTGCTTCAGCAGAAGATAGTGCCGGTATTGCGGATAGTAATAGCAGAATATTCCGAAGGTGTGCTCGTCACTGTGCACAAAAACGTCATCGGTTCCCGCCTTGTTGTCAATGTAGTTTATAAGCTCAGGGGTGGGGCCGTTGCGTTTCACCATCTTGCTGTCAACCAGCTGGGGGATAAAAACGGCCAGCAAAAGACACACGCCGGCAATTCTTAAAATTTTATTCTTCAGCAGCATGATACCGTAGACCCAGATCAGAACATAGAGTCCGATAATGCTTGTGAGATAACGCGGCATAAGGATGGGCTTGACTATGTACGACAGCACAAAGGCACCGGCGATTGTCATCACACATACGGCAAGACACATGAAAAAAAACAGTCCCGAATCGCTCTTGTTTTTCAGCGCATTACAGGTACCGAGAATCAACAGAAGTATGCCAAGGATACAGGCGATGTACAGCAATGCGGGGGGCAGGCTTGAACCGAACTCATGCTGAAACGGGATAAATACCGTACCGCTCAGTATCCACGGTGATGTGGGAAGCGGTATCCAGAAATCTTTGGCGACTTTGGCCGCCTGCTTCATTACGATAAAAGCCCAGGGCAGGTAGAGCAGCGATACGACAGCGCCGCTGATAAAAAGCCTGATGATTTTTTTTCTGTCTTTAAGCACCAGCCATGCAAAAACAAGCGCGTATATGGAAAAACACTCCAGCACGAGATACACATGAGTGTACATGCCCGCAATGACCGCCGCGCTGAAAATGATCCAGTCCCGAAGTTTATTCTCAAGGACCGCAAGATAGGCATACAGTGCAGATGCGGTGCAGAAAAAGGCGCCCCAGGTGTACATTCTGGCATTCAGGGCCTGTGATACAAAGGCTGGAGTCACAAACACAAAAAGGGTAAACAGCAAAGCCGCCTTTTCTCCCCAGATCCTTTTTACGGGGCCGAAGCCCAGGGCTGCCAGAGCCACAACGCCGAGAAGCGAAGCGCTTCGAAGCGAAAATTCCGAATTTCCCATTAAAACGGTGAGCAGTTTGGTGAGAATGAAATAAAATGGAGCGTGGTTGTCACCCGCCGCAATTTTCACGGCATCGACAAGCGAATGGCGAACCAGGGCACCGGTGAACGATTCATCGTACCAGAGCGTATTGGTGGTGATTCCGATGAACAACAGAATTGATCCGACTACAAAAAGTGCCGCCCAGATTAACTGAAAAGGACGATTTTTGATAATTTTTTCCAAACTCATGGTACAAACCCCTATTTCATTATCGCTTCCGTTTAAGAGGACTCGCAAAACTCATTTGAGATATCCCCTTGCGGGCGGTATGCATGGAAAACTACTGTTTTCAGTTTTTGATTTATTAATAAATGCTGCTATTGTGACCACCCCTAATGGATGTAACAATTTATGTACAAGACTATATTCACCACCCTTCCAAAACAGTCAAGCGGGGAAAAATTGCAGCCGGAAATTGCAGCTACTGCAGCATGGCAAAACCGATTAATCCATCTCACGCAAAGTTCCGTCTTTCTGGATGCCTCCATAAAATGACGAAAGCAATGAAAATAATATGACAGAATAATTTTATTGGTTGTAAGATTTTTACCGTATGAAAATTTATGTTCCGTTTTGTCCTATTGTTCAAAAAACATTACCTTTAGGAGTTACCATGTTACATAACAGACTGCAAAAGACCTCTTTTCTTCTTTTCCTGTTAATCTCGCTTTTTTCATTTCAGCTTCTATGCGCTCAGGAAACTGAAGCCGACGAGGAAGAGCAGATTGAAATTGCGTGGATCGAGGGTCCTGCCAAAGCGCAAATGGACTCGATCGCCGAAATCGATGTTCCCGAGGGATTTCTGTTCGCTGAAGCCGAAGACACAAAAAAACTGATGCAGTATTACGGCAATCAGGTGACTGATATTGAAGTGGGATATCTCGCTCCCCGCGACAACAGCTGGTTTATCGTATTCGAATTCAACGAAACGGGCTATGTGAAGGATGACGAGAAGACATCCATCGACAAGGACAAACTGCTCAAGGACATACAGAAGGGCACCTCAGAGGGAAACAGGTGGCGCAAAGAAAATAATCTTCCCGAACTGAATGTTGTCGGCTGGCATATCCCCCCCTACTACGACAGCGCAACCCACAATCTTGAATGGGCCACAGAGCTTGAATCGGAAGGTTCTCGAATTTTTAACCACAACATACGATACCTCGGCCGCAAGGGTGTTATGGAGATGACCATCGTCGCCGATACCGAACACTTTGACGATGCGCTCAAAACATCAAAACAGCTGCTTACGAAATACACCTTTTCAAAAGGAAACACCTACGGCGAGTTTGTAAAAGGCGACAAGATCGCAAAATACGGACTCACGGCTCTGATAGCCGGCGGCACCGTTGCCGCTGCGGCAAAAAGCGGACTTCTCGCCAAGTTCTGGAAATTCATCGTCGCCGGATTAATCGCTGCGGGTGCGGCAATAAAAAGTTTTTTTGCCAGGCTTTTCGGCCGGAAAAAACCCACAGCGCCGGTGCCGCCGCAAGAACACACAGACGGAGAGTAATAGCGAATGAATTCGTACCTCTCCCTGGCTCTGGTATTCTGGGCATTTTGCATTTACGAAACGCTCATCAGCTCTGACACAAGAGGAATAGTCTTTTCGACTTATTTTTTCGTTAAAAGAAAATTCTGTTTTTCAGAGACACTGTTTCGTCTGAAAGGGAGAGGTTATTTCATAGCCAATTTTTTTCTTCCCGTCGATACGGCTTTCAGCTGCACAGAATTGCCTTTCAGTATTGCGCCCGGGGGGATAGTTTCCGCTGACGGTCATTTGAGCCGTTACGATCAGATAAAATCCGTCACTCACGATGACCGCCGTCTGTTGATTGACGGATCATGCCGGCATAAAGGCGATAGTGAGCAAAATCTTGCACAGCTCTGCTCGCTGTTGAATGCATTGCGAAACACGCCGGAACAGTCCCGTGAAACGCTCATCGATGAGTATTATGAAAAGCGGCTGGACGCGCAGCGTGCGGCAGCATTGCTGTCTGATTTTTTTCGCAAAAGCGCCTTGCTGCGAAGACTCTCTTCTGTGTTCTTTGTTTGTACGCTCGCTGTCTTTATTTCGCTCTCCCGCTCAAGCTTACTTGTTCCTTACTGGCCCTTGCTTCCGGCAGCATACCCTTTAGTGCTCATGTCAATTGTAGTGTTATATTATATCAACGACTGCCATTTCAGGGGCAAAGCGGCAGAAGGACGCTGCGGCAACATATTGCTCATGATCCTTTTTCCTCCCTATCTTGTCAAGGCGGCCGGTTTTATCGGGGAAAACCTGTTTCATTCGTTTCATCCCCTCGCATTCGGTAAGGCCTTTCTTGCTGATAGAGATTTTACCGACTTTGCCTGTCAGTATTACCGCAAACAAAAATACACAAAAGTCGGCGCTGAATCGCTACAAGCGCAGGAAATCATCGAATGGTCGATACACCATCACACTAGATGTCTTGATATTTTTTTTGATACGATCGGCTTTGACACCGGACAACTGTTTGCCGCACCTGCAGCCGAAAATGACAACATGAAAAGCTATTGTCCCCGCTGCCTCGCACAATACAGTATGCAAACCGGAGAGTGTTCCGATTGCCATATAGCGCTTTGTCCTGTCGGCCAGTCGAAAACAAGGCGGGATTAATCAGGATTATTTTTCTGATGATATAATTAATTACCCTATAAAAAGTTGTAACACCTGAGTATTTCCGGTTGTTAAACCTTTATACCCGTTTGTTTCAGTGCAGCCCTGTGTTGGGTATCCCCCCGTCAAACAAACGATACAGGTGACGTCTTAAGCAATGCCGTTTTAACACAGAAGATATCAGGAGTCATACACTTTGAAAATATTACGAGTTATACGAACTTTGGCCTTATGCATCTTTACGATTTTTCTGTGTACGGCGGCTTCGGCTGAACATAAAGGATTTTCGGCCGAAGTAAAAACGGGAGTGCTCTACCAGGCGATTGACAATGAATATTTGTCACCGCTCATCTACCGCGGAGCCGCACCGGTTTTCGATGCCGGAATATCATACAGAAACGGCCCGTTTCTATGGGTGAACAACATGCTGCTCTCGGGCGCAAATCTTTCCAGCGGCAAATCGGATGTCCTCGACACGACAATAAAAGTTGAAACCTTTGTTGCGGCCGACACGGCGCTGTATTTCAGAATGATCAAGAGCAGATACGGATCATTGTCGGGAGGCGCTTTGACCGACATGCAAGTTGAAATGTACCGACTTGTTTCAAGCAGAAACGCTTCGGCAGCGGACAAGCGCTATGAATTCGGAGCCTTCGGTTTCGCACCGGCACTGCGTTATGAATATGGTTTTGCCAGGCATTCGCTTACACTCGGTTTTTACATGCCGCTCGCCTATTACGTCGTACGCAGACAGTGGTTCCTTTACGACGACATGCTCGATAAAAAAGTAAGCGACCCCGTCGCCTCAATCGGCGCCTACGGCGAGATGGCCTATATTAATGAAATTGTCAAGATTCCGATCGAAGCGGGATACCGATACTCATTTAACAATAAAATCGGTCTCGTCTGCAGCTACCGATACACGCTGCTGTCCTATAAAAAACCGCGCACTGTTACAACAGAATATCAATTACTCTGCGCCGGAATTGAGGTGACATTTTGAAAAAAATAATACTCGTAACAGCGCTTCTGTTTCTTCTGACAAGTTCATGCTCTCTTTTCTGGGAAGACGAGGCCGACGATCCGCTCTCATGTTTCAACTATCTATGGACCGAGATGAAATACTACTACCCGGGTTTCGTAAACAGAGCGACCGACTGGGATGCAGTCACTGATGAATACCGAAGGCAACTGCGTACAACGCCAACGGAAGCGCAACTTCGGCTTGTTCTGATCGATATGGTTGACCTGTTCAACGATGCGCATATCGCGGCGTATTTCGATGGCGGTGAGAGATATCCCTCTTTCAAAGATGCGCTTATTTCACAGACAGCTATCGCCAATTATGTAACAATCACGTTCTCTTCGTTCAATTACTCGTACGGAAACGCCGGCTCCATAGCCTATCTCTCGATCAACAGCTTCGGTGGTGACGACGATTC
>JAEWVL010000255.1 GCA_023396665.1 Spirochaetota bacterium | reverse complement strand
ACACTCTTTTCACCGGCGGGGGCATTAGCAAACTCATTGACCGCCTGATGCAGGACGGTCATGTCACGGACTTTCTCCATTTCGCAATAGGACCGCTTCGAACCGGCATCCTGAATCTTGCTGATATTTATATTACTGCCGGAGTCCTTATTCTTCTGATATTCAGTATTACCGGCGCAAAGGTACACAAACCACTGCAAAAACAAAATCCCGAAATCGAGGAATAACTATCCTCACTCTTTACCTGTTTTTGTATTTGAGCACCCGTTGCAATTCCCGCTGGTTTTCCTTTTTCTGAATCGACTCCCGCTTGTCGTAAAGCGTTTTTCCTTTTCCCAGTCCGAGCAGAAGTTTTGCCCGCCCATTTTTAAAGTACAGCTGCAGGGGAACCAGCGTCAGGCCCTTTTCCCTGATCTTTCCGAGAAGATATTTAATCTCTTTTTTGTGCAACAGAAGCTTTCTGGGTTTATCGGGAACATGATTGAAGATATTTCCCTTATCATAGACAGAGATGTTCATCTGCAAAACAAACAATTCCCCGTTTTGAATTTTTCCGAAGGCGTCATTGATATTTGCCTTTCCCAGACGAAGCGATTTCACCTCTGTTCCTTTTAAAACAATTCCTGCTTCATACGTTTCGAGAATTTCGTACTCAAATCTCGCTTTCTTGTTTTTTGCTATTTCTTTTACAGACGATTTATCCATCAGAATTCCTTCCGCTTTCTTTCAGCTGCTCTCACGAGTCAATTAAGCCAACGACTTGTCTTTCATTATCGCTTTGATACCTGCAACACAAGTCCTTTTATGTTATGTAACGCTGCGTTCAGTGAAACCCGTTGGGGAGCAGGGTGCAAGCATGATCTTGTTTTCCTCGGAAACAAATTTGTTTCCTGATGATAATTGCAGCAAGCACTATTATTGCGAAACCTGCTGCAAAATACCACACACTGCAAAACCTCGACTTTATTTCATCGTCATCTCTAAATTTCACCTTTCGGAAAACCGATACTGGTAAGAGTCCAATCAGTTTCATATTTTAAAAACCGAAATGAGTTGCCTGAAACCCTGGCATTAATCACTATGGTCATATGGTTCCGGTAAAAATAATATACAGCACGATACGGGACAATTCGTAAACAATCAAAATTGGTATTTGATCGACTTCAACTTTTATTTTGTTACGACAGTGCTCGAATGGTCATGGCCGATTAGTTATTTAATAGTTGCAATTATTCAACTGATATTTTCAAAATTATTGTATCAAAGTAGCAAACAGGTTGCGCTTCACTTGCATATTATGGCTGAAGCCGGGGCCTTGCACCAACTAACAAATAGAACCGTTAATCATTTCCTTATTTCATCGTCAATTAGGGAGACACAATGAACAACTCGACCTGCATTATTGAAAAACCTTACTCTGTCAGGAAAATGGGAACATCCGGTTTACGCATGATTCAGGATGAATATAACAAACCTTTATTTTTAGAACAATTCGCACAGGGTATTGCCGACTATTTCAACGAGCTTACTGCTGCGAATACCGTTGCAAAAAATAATAAAACACTGCTTCTCGGCGGCGATCCCAGAAAGGGAAACCGAGATAGAGTAAAAACCATAGCGTCAGTTCTTGCGGCAAACGGATTTTCTGTCATCATAGCAAAAGACGCTCTCGCGTCAACTCCCGCGATGAGTCACGGTATTCGCAAGCTTGAACTTGCCGGAGGCATTATTCTGACCGCAAGTCACAACCCCTTCACCGATGTCGGCATAAAGATCAATATGGCCGACGGTTCTCCCGCTCTCGAAGAAACGACAGACAGAATCAATCACCTTCAAAACAGTGTTACTTCATTTAAAATTGCTGATTATAAAGAAGCCGAATCTCTGGGCTTGATCAACTATGTTGATCTAGTCGCTCTCTATGCCGATCTTCTCGATTCTGTCTTTGATTTTGAACAAATGCGGGCCCATATCAGCAAACACAATGTACTTGGTCTGTTTGATGCGATGAACGGAGCGGCCGGCCCCTTTGCCAGAGAAGTTTTCATCAATCGGCTTTGTCTCAATGCCGAAATCATGCGCGAAGAACCGCGCGAAGATCTTGGCGGTTTCGATGAACACGGCCATGCGCTTCATCCCGAGCCGGATTTCGATTATATTCCCGAATTGATCGCACGCAACGCCACGGGAAAATACGATATTGTTGCGGCATGGGACTCTGATGTTGACCGCAGACTCGACGGAGGAAAAGGCTTTTTTGTAGAATCTGCCGACGAGTTCGCTTTGTTCGCAAAGTATGGTGAGCTCATCAACATATCCTCCCTTTTTTCTGATACCGCATGGTATTGCCGTTCAACAGTTACCGCACAGACGATTGATCTTATGCAGACTTTTCTGCAGAAAAAACACGCACCCAAAACGGCAAAAAGCGTCGAAACGCCGACCGGTTTTAAATGGATCGCAGAGCTCGGCAACTGGGGCGTCGAAGAGAGTAACGGTGTAGGTAATCCCTATCTTCGTGAAAAGGACGGTATTTTTGCGACCGTCTTTCTTCTGAAAATAATGCTCATCAGCGGCAAGAGCCCGCAGCAGCTGATGCAGGAAATATGGAGCGAATTCGGAAGAGTGTATTTTACCCGTGGTGAGGTTTCTGGAAACGACGAGACGGAAAAACAGACACTTCAAAACATCTTTGAAAATGCAGCTGTGTGCGAGAATAAAAAATACGGATCACTTGTACTTGAAAAAGCCGAATCCTGGAACTATGTTCACCCGATCAGCGGTGAAATCGCTTCGAAAAATGCCGCCTTTGTTTTGCGTTTTTCCGAAGGCAATACGGTGAAAGCGCGTTTTTCCGGTACCGGTTCGGGGGGATACACTCTTCGTGTCTACTGTTCCAAATATGATCGCTCCTTCAAGAAGACAAAAAAGGAAATGCTTCAGCCGATGAAAGATGCTTTTAACGCCTTTCTGCACGACAACGGTTTTGCGCAATCGGCAAAAAAATATTCTGACGAGAAGCAACCGGAGAATCCGGAAATATGACATTGGGGAACCGCGTATTCCCGGTTTTATTATTGAACCAGTAACAAATTTTATTGGGTGAGAACAATGAGCAATCTGAAATGTTCAGAACTCGATTCGTTTTACGAATCACGTTTTCTTGTATATGTCGACAACAGCCGTCGCTCACTTATTTTGTCTCTCGCCCATGAAAACGGGTTTTCTTCTGTACTTTTTGCCGAATCGAAAGAAGAGCTGCTCTCCATCATCAATTGCAAGAAATGTGATATCTTTATCATAGAAGAGATCAACAACGATCTTGTTGATATTATTTCACAGTTTCGCTCAACAAACAGCGATGCAGCCCTTATCTGTATCAGCAAAAACGGTCTTTCGCTCACCGATCAGTTGACCTTAAAAATTGACGTTCTTCTCGGAGAATCTTTCTGCGATGAAGATCTCATCAAGGCTGTCAAGCAATCGCTTGGTTCGAAAGTCAGTCATGAGATCGGCATGCAGTTTTTTGACGCTCTTTTCGGCATGCAGATGTGTACCCACAGGGATCTTCACAAGAGAACCTTCGACCATGTCATCAGAACCACTAAAATTTACGGCAAATTTCTTCTTCACCTCATGGACAAGGGTATCATCGATCTGACCTCCTGGACCCTTAAGAACTGTCTCATGGCCTCTCTTGTTCACGATATCGGCAAACTGCTTGTTCTTCACGGCATACTGTACAAAGAGGGAAAACTTACTGAAATTGAATATCAGCAGGTTAAGCGGCATCCCTGGAATTCTGTAACCGCGCTTCTGGGCGGACAGGACATACAGTTTTTCGCGCAGGATGGGGCCTTGCATTCGGTTTCAGGTTATAACGACAAAAATCTTGCCGAAAAAACAAAGAAGTGGATCTTTGATATTCTGGGTGGAAACAGGGATGTTTACGATGATATCGAGAATTACTTCGAGGACTTATCGGTAAAACCCTTCGTTCACTCCCTGAACAAGGATCTGCTCTATATCGTTTTCAGACATCATGATTCTGTGGATAAGTCCTACCACTCAGACGAGGATCTTAACCTTTTCGCTAAAATAATCGATCGGAATATTTCACCGAATCTCGACGAAAACTCATATCTTGATATTGTTACAAACGCTCTTTCTCTGTGCGATATTTACGATGCGCTAATCGACAAGTCCCGCGATTACAGAAGCTCTTCTTACACAAAAACGTTTACTCTGTACCTGCTCTATATCGAGATGAAACAGAATAAATTTTTTCCTCTGTTAACCGAAGAATTCATAAAATTCATCGTCGAAAACGAATTACATAACGAGAAAACCCATTTTTTTCCCGAAAAAGACGGGCAGGCCGCATTCAACATCATAAAGAAAATCAATGATTCTTTTTGTTTCATACCGGGACAGGAACTCGAGTTCAACCGTTTCATGTCGGATTATTCCGAGAAATTCAGCCTGTACGCAAAATCACTCGATGAAAAGCATCTGATCTCACTTAACAACTGCTGGATCGAATTTTTCACGATTAATCACAAACAGAACGTCGAATCGTTTTTGGAAAAACTCACTGCCGCCAAACTTATTTCGAAGAAAATCGGTGATTTCTCTATCGAGGAAATTAAAATTTTCGATCTGTTGTATAATTTTTATTACAGTTACTCTTCGGTTACCAAGAGAAGAAAAATTATCGAGTATTTCACCGACACCGTCATCAATAAAAGAATAAGTGATAAAACAAAGAAACGCCTCATCACCATTCTTGAGTCTGAAGAGATTCACAGCCTGCGTGAACTTCAACAGGCCTTTGTTCAACACGGTTTTGAGCGAAATGACCTGTTCGAGACATTCAAACAATACGATGAGGAGCTTCTGCTCACCGAATTCAATCAGGGTTTCTGGGTTAATTCACTGATTTACTGAACTTCCTCCATACGGCACCATGTTGACTTCATACATGGTCCGATCAACGAACAATTTCCGTTCCAAATCCTTTATCGGTGAAAATCTCCAGCAGAACAGAGTGCTCCACTCGCCCGTCGATAATACTGGTTTTCTCAACTCCATTGCGCAAAGCTGACAGGCAGCACTCGGTCTTGGGTATCATCCCCCCGCTTATCGCAGCTGATTTGATATGGCCGCTCACTGTCGCCTCGGTCATCGTCGCAACGAGTTTTCCATCTATCTTTATCCCTTCAACATCGGTTAACAGAATCAGTTTTTCAGCCTTAAGCGCCTCAGCAACCTTTCCCGCCGCTGTATCAGCATTGATATTGAACGTTTCTCCTGTCTCGTTTACCCCGATAGGAGCGATTACCGGAATGTAATTTTCCTTTTCCAGAGTCTCTATTATTCTGGGATTCACCTTTTTGACCGTTCCAACATGACCGATATCCACCTGCTTATCACCTTCCATGTGATACTTCTTGTCTGCCAGAATAAGCATCGCATCTTTTCCTGAAAGTCCGACAGCACGGCCTCCTGCGATGTTGATATTGTTCACAATTTCCTTGTTAACCTGTCCAACCAGAACCATTTCCGCGATATCCATCGTTTCAGAATCGGTAATTCGCAAACCGTTGGCAAATACGCTCTCTTTTCCTACACGGTTAAGCAGGTTGCCTATCTGCGGTCCGCCGCCATGCACAATGATTGGTTTTATGCCCACATATCTCAGCAACACCATGTCCAGGGCAAAGGCCTTTTTCAGTTTTTCATCGATCATGGCATTTCCGCCATACTTGATAACAAAGGTCTTTCCAGAAAATTTTCTGATATAAGGAAATGACTCTAACAGGGTATTTATCTTTTGAATTGTTTCTTTCATTTTACACTCTCGTCATTGGTTTTTTCTGTAACAGGGCCGTATCCACTGCCGTTACAGTTACCGCTTTTCACAGACAGTCAACTGATTTCAATGGGCTCACTATAAAGATCATTATTTTCTTGCAAGCAATAAATGAACTGCTAGCATGTATAAGCGTATCACTGACAAGATAATCATAGGGTAAAATAAAATGAAAAAGATCAGACAGCTCATCACTGCGACCCTTCTGTTAAGCGTGTTATTGATTATCCCCGCTTGTTCGACGCTGCTGCAAAACAAGGCTCCTCAGCCTTCATCGAAGTATCAGTCAGAGTGGTGTAAAACCAGGTACCCCATCGTTTTCATTCACGGAATCGCGCTTAAAGACAAGACCCTCTTCACTTCTTACTGGGGTAAAATTCCGCAACAGCTCGAAGCTCTCGGAGCCAGCAGCTATTTTGGCGGGCAGGCTGCCTATAAAACGAACAAATTGAACGCCGAATACATAGCGAAAAGAATTGATCTCATCCTTGCGAAGCATAATACCGACAAAGTAAATATAATTGCTCATTCAAAAGGGGGGATAGAAGCCCGCTATCTGATTTCCGTTCTCGGCTACGAAAGCAAAGTCGCCTCCCTCACGACGATTTGCACTCCGCACAGAGGCAGTTCGATTGCCGATATCATAATTTCCAAAACGGAAAACAATCGCCCCTTACAGGATTTCATCATCCTGACGGCGGCAATGCAGGCACTTTATATGGGAAACCTGGAGGCTGATCCCTATAATTCGGGAGCTCAGCTGACGACAGCAAACATGATGCAATTCAACAAAGAGGTTCCCGATTCTCCGCAGGTATATTACCAGAGTTATTCCGCACGAATAAGGGAAGCGTATCCAGATAATATACTGAAAAAAGCCGCAGGTATTCTTGAACAGTATGAAGGTGAAAACGACGGTCTGGTTTCAGTGCAATCGGCAATCTGGGGAGACTACAAGGGAATTATTCTCGAAGATGATGCGAAAGGTCTTTCACACGGCGATGTGATCGACATGTTTCCGAGAAGCAAGCAAGAACGTTACAAAATATATGACTTTTATATACAGCTGGTACACGATTTGAAACTACGGGGTTATTAAATGACTTTGAAAAAAGATGATATGAAAGTCAAATTCTGGGGTGTCCGGGGTTCTATTCCCGTTCCCGGAAAAGAGTTCGCTCATTACGGTGGAAACACATCCTGTGTTGAGGTTCGCTGTGGAGATACCATTATTATCCTTGATGCGGGAACCGGAATCAGAGAACTCGGCATATCACTTCTTAAAGAGAGAGGATCTAATCCAACTCACATCAACATTCTGGTCTCTCATACCCACTGGGATCATATACAGGGATTTCCCTACCTGCCGCACATCTATCTTCCCGGTCACCGCATAACCTTTTATGGCGGTCATTCGGTCTCGACACTTGAAAAACTCATCATGGTGCAAATGTCCGAAGAGTATCATCCGAAAACCCTATTTGAACTGACCTCTCCGGTTGATTTTGTTGAACTCAAGAGCAATGTTTTTCAAATCGATGAGGTTCAAATAACGACTACGCATCTTCTGCATCCCGGACTGTCTCTCGGCTTTCGAATAGAATACCGTAATCATGTCATCGCTTACGTAACCGATAATGAGATTATTGCCGATTCCGATTCAGGCAGATATAACTGGGAAAACATCGGCAACATTATCAATAACGCCGATCTGCTGATTCATGACGGACAATATACGCGAAATGAATATCTGAACAAAGTCGGGTGGGGACATTCCGATATTAACCGGGTCGTTGATATCAGTAACCACTATGGGGTGAAAGAACTGCAGCTCTTTCACCACGACCCGACCCATACAGATAAAGACCTTCGTTTGATGGTAGCCGAAGCTAGAAAATCAAGTACCTCAAAAATGCGGATATTCGCCGCAAGAGAAAAGGAAGAGTTTTACTTCTGAAATTATTGTGTTTTCGTTGTTTTCCTTTCGAAAAACCCCGGAATCAATTGTTCATAATGTTCCGTTGTACTGAAAAAATCGTCAGTAGATACTGCAAAGACACCTTTCTCGCCTTTGACAAGCAGTTGCGATTCCATCTTGTCCAGGATGGCATATCCGTTATTAAGTTCGAATTCTCTCTCAAAAGCGGCATCGGTAATATGCCGTGATTCTCCCTCAACAATGAATACTTTTGTACCGCTTGTACGAATATCCCGTAATTCGGGAAAATCCCGTAAATCCTTCATTTTTCCTGAAACTATATCCATCTGTGACAATTTCCAGTGTCCGGTTTTTCCGGTGATAAACATCAGCTTGTCTCCCGAATAGGAGATGAAATGCGATGGTAATGAGAGCTGCTTGATAACGCTGGGTTTGGTGGCGGCTCTGATCACATAGACCGTATACAGACCGCCATTTCCAACGGCAACAGTGACTATACCCGGCCAGACTTTCAAAAAGACTTTCGCATCAGAAATTTTTACCGGAGAGGAAAGTTCTTTTGAGAGCATTTTTTTTTCTTCTTTTGTGGTAATATCGAGAGAATACAGAGTCAGATTCTTCACATAATATACCGTACCGCCATCAAAGAACATCGCCCTTACCATTGATTTTTCCGAATCTGCCAGTCGAAACTCACTCAATAAAGCTATCTGACGCTCTCCTTTTTCAGAAACGGAAAATTGATAAAGTTCGGCACTAATTCCATCCGAGATCATCAATCGTTGATCGGCACGCAAATAATGACTGAATGCTATCTCCTGTCCCCATTCTTCCACATTCGCATCACACGTTATTACCCGTGAAATGTTACCATTCTTAACAATAATGCTATTGATACCGGAGATATACTCATCATCCTTGTGAAGCGCAACAGCCTTTGATTCCTGAAGAAATCTGTCTGCAATGAGGCTGGTCGATTTTTGATCATGTTTCTTGTTATATTTGTTTACTGCGGATTCAAAAAGCTGCTCTTCGGTTTTCTTGCATGAACTCAACACAAAGAGAGCAAGAAGCGGATATAGTAGGTATTTCTTCATTCTTTTTTCTGTTTTCCCCGTATTTTTTCCAACGTGCCAATTAGATATTCCTTGCTGTATAATTCAATATTTTTTGCTGCAGCAACCGATTTTGCTTTTAAACCGTAACGGGATGTCGTCAGATAAATACCCTCTTTACACTTCTCTTCAGCGATTATCCTGATAAACTGCTGAATATCGCCTTCGGAGATTTCGCTTGTTGATCTGTTAAAGAAAATGAGTATGGGCGGTTCATTGATTCGTTTGGTATGATAGACTTTATAATAAACCTTGTTTTTACTTATAAAACTTTTGCTTATTATGTTGTAGTTCAAGCGGGCAATAACTTCAGCAATCAAAGGCTGTGTCTCTTCGAGTGATGAAGTGAAAAACTTCTTCATGTATTGATTTTCAAGAAGTGCCCGGTACTCATCAATTTTCAGCTGAGTACTGCGATAATTCGGGTGCTCCTTCTCAATCATTTCCCAGTGATGAAGCGCTTCCTGAACCTTATTATCCAACTCATAACACTCTGCAAGCAAATACCGGTATTCCAGAGATTCCTCTTCTCTTGCCTTGAGAGAATTGAGTCCCTGCTCAAGAATCTCTATGGCCTTGTCATAATTCGCCGTATCGTAGTAGATCTCGGCAATTTTCATGAGGGATTTTCTGTAAAGCACCGAATCTGTCTTAGCTCTTTCAAATGAAAGAATTGCGTTATCGTAATCTTTTTTTCCCTTGAAGATCAAGCCGAGATAGTAATGGGCTTCCTGGTTTTTCAGAGGGGTTTCAATTGCCCGTAAAAGAAATTTTTCTGAATTATCGTAGTCTGAAGTGAAATAACAGGAGATACCGAGCGGAAGAAAACAGTCGAACAGAGAAGGGTCCATCGATACCGCTTTCAATAAAGTGTCTTTGGCATCACGATAATTCTTCTGTTTGTATAGTGAAAGGCCGATTCTGTAATTTGCGTTTATGTCATCAGGATTAAACCCGAGAATAATTCTGTACTCCTCAATTTCTTTTTTCCACTGTTTTGTTTCGTGATACAGATCCGCAAGATGGTAGTGAATCTTCAACTCGTCAATGCTTCGATCAAATTCGGGAATCTGCATAATGGAATTGAATTCTGCGATTGAGAGCAGATATTGCTTCTGTTCCTGGAGCATTCTGGCACGTAGAAATTTTGCCGGAACATAGTCTTTCTTTTTTTCGAGTATGGCTTTAACGATTTCACCGGCACTTTTATCGTCTCCCTGTTTGAGATATTCCTCAGCTTTTTTTATACGGGAGGGCAGATGGGAGTTCTTCAG
>JAEWVL010000240.1 GCA_023396665.1 Spirochaetota bacterium | reverse complement strand
GCCCTCTACCGAACCGCTTCCGACAAACTATAATCCTGGCGGCTACCTGAAGAAAAAGGAAATCCCCAAGGATCCATGGGGTCGTGACTTTTACTATGCATCTCCCGGTAATGAGGGCAAAGAATATGATCTGATCAGTTACGGCGCCGATGGCATCGAAGGCGGCGAGGGCTTTAACGCAGATATTCAAAATCAGTGAAAAATTTCGCGGCAAATGAGGGGTTCAGCCTTATTGAAATAATGATCGTGTTGGCGTTACTTGCCGTTTTAAGTGTGGCGGTAGCGCCCCGCGTCAGCTCGTATTTCAGCAGTCAGAAAAAAAACCTGTACATTGTGTCGAGTATGATATCACGAACCTTCGATGATTCGTTTATCAGAAAAAACCAAAATTATCTCGTCATACATCTGACTACTCCCGCTTCAGAGATCGTTGATACGAAAAATGCCGATTTTATGCGTAAGACAAACGGCATCTCTGTCGTCACGATTAATCAGGAAGGGCTGATATCCGAATCTGCCAATCCAAATTTAAAACCGCAGATGTTTACTGGACTTTTCTCTCTTGACGAGGTTATAAGCGAAAGCGGAGAGCACCGCAAGGAAGGCGCCGTTTTCATCCCTTTTCACCCGGAGGGCTATTCTGAGAATTTTGTTCTCTACGTTACCGTCAACAACGAGCCGATGTCTCTGATTAATACGAAATTCACCAAGACCCCGATTATTCAATACGGTCATACGGAATATGATGATTATTTTTCAAAAAATGAGAAATAAGGTTCTTTCGCCATATTTATCCGGATGCGAAGGACCATACAAAGATTGCAGAGGCGATAACAATAAACATGGTTTTGCGCTTCTCGAGATTCTTATAGCGGTAACAATTCTGTCAATCGTCGTTGTATCCCTCTATTCGGGTGTCTCTGCCGGCTCCTATGCCATTGCACAAAATAAAAACCTTACAAGAGCCGTTCTTATCGCCCGGTCTAAACTCAATGAATTCAAGATTGAAAAATTCAGAACAGCAGACACCGCCAATGAGCCGGTAAAGGACTACGACGGCTACACGTATTCACGAGAAACCAAGCGATTTGAGCATGAGCTGCTTGGCCCCCTGGCTGCGGAAGTGGTGACAATAACCGTAAAATGGCAGGAAAATTACCATGAACGAAGCTATTCCATTCAATACATTTATCAAAAGTAATGATCGATGAATAAAGCCTTTCGAACAGCAAATAAAACCGTTACAATAGCGCTACACCATTTATACGAAAAATGGTTGAGCCTGAAATCTCATTATCTACGCGTACATACCCGGGGTTTTACCCTCATAGAAATGATGGTTGCTGTTGCCCTCTCATCCATGATTCTTCTCATGATTCATTCGATGCACCGCTCAATAATTTATTCGATAAAAGACATGTCGGGCATAGCCGAATTCTACGAAAATATCAATCTGGTTTCACACCGGATTGACCGCGACATATCCTCAACACTGATTACCCTTGAAAACAAAAAGCTTTTTCTTAAGGGAGGAACAACCTCTTACGACGCGGGAAAAAGCTCTCTGCACTTTGTAACGGTCATGAAATCGGACAGATATATGGGGCCGACCATGAATTCCCGTGTCGCTGCGGCCGACATACGTGAGATCGGTTATTTTTTAAAAAAAGATCCCGACCCAAATTTCAGCGATCTGTTTTTTCTGGTTCGCCGTGAAGATAATCATTATGACGACGAGCAGGATTCAGGCGGTATAGAAACTGTTATTCTGGAAAATGTAGAAGATGTCACCTTTGAATTTATCGAGGCCGGCAACTGGGAAAGCAAATGGGATACCGCCGACAATGGTCGCTTTCCACGTGCAGTAAAAACAACATTGAAAGTACGTAACTATCGCAAAGTAACGGAGACCTTTACTTTCATCTCGACACTGCAAATGGTCAAAGTCAGGTAAATGAATATGGAAACTGCATTGTTCAGAAAAATAAAAAGGTCTTTTGAATTATTTCACCACTGGTACGTTCGCAAAGCCGTCCGTCTTGAACAGGAGGGTATTCGTGCTGTCTTTAGCGGACATAATGGTTATGTTCTGATTATCGTTATGATCATTGTCACATTGCTGATAGCCGTTTCAGCTGAATTTTTACTCAATGCACAGGTTAATATCAATTACATGAAAAAACTGAAGGACGAAACCCAGGCCGCATCGCTGGCCGAAGCTGGGTTGAATCTCTCCAACTTTATACTTGAAGCGGACAATAAGGGACTCGGCACATCGTTTATTCCGGGAGTAAATTCAGATAAGGCCACCGACACCTATACTGACATCTGGGCGATAGATTTTCCGGATCTCAGCCTGGAATCAGGAGCGATTAATCTGTTTATAGACGATGAACAGTCAAAAATAAATCTGAACGCAATTCGCAACAGCTATGATGTGGAAACGAAGTATTATACAATGACAGAGCGTTTCTTCTACAATATGGGATTTAGCGTTGACTACGTTCAGGCTGTTTTTGACTGGATTGACACAAACGACACAAAGATGGGAAACGGTGCGGAAACAGCCGATTATTACAACACACTCGAAAACCCCTACCCTGCCAAAAACGCGCCTTTTGATTCAATAGACGAACTGCTGCTGGTCCGCTATTTTACTCCGGAAATATATTATGGCTTCGGTGGCGGAAATATCGAGGAAGAACAAAAGCAGACTGATATCATTCTTGTCGACAGCAACACTGTAAGAAGCAGCACATCCATGGAAACACTTCTTTCTGCGGCCACTGGTGATTCGACCACAGAAAACGATACTGAAAATGATGATGATCAGGAAGAGCGCAAATACGGTCCTGAAAAAAACCGGGCCTTATACAGATATTTTAGAACCAGCGGCAACAACGACAATTTTCTTGACGCAACAAACAGAATCAACATAAACACCGCGAGTTACCGAGTTTTGCTTGCATTGACCGATTCAATGACACCTGCAACTGTCGAGGAGCTGATTTACCGGCGTAATATAGAGCCGTTTTCATCAAAAAAGGATGAATTTCTCAGTTCGGTGCTGGATGAAGAAACAAGGGAAAAGATGATTACCTTCAGCTCAGGCATATTTATGATAAAAAGCAGCGGCATCGCCGGTTCACATTCGGTAACGATTACCTGTATACTCAATCGCAAAACCGGCGATTATTACTATTATTCGATTCAATGAAATCGGAAACTTCTACACCAAAAAAATCTTTACAATTCTGCCTTTCCAATGGAATCTGCAGAAATCAGCATCCGGGAACTAACTATCATTCCGGCATCTCTCTGGTGTAACGCCGGCTTAGTGAATAAAGGACTTCCGTTTGGAAAAGATTGCGTCTATCGATATCGGTTCTTCCTGCATAAAAATGATCATTGTGCATAAATCGCTTCGAAAGAGCGAAATTGCAGAATGTATAATGAAAACCTTAAGCGGAGAACAACCGTATTTTGACGAGGTCACCGCAATTCTTGGTGAATTGAAGCAGGAATATGATC
>JAEWVL010000205.1 GCA_023396665.1 Spirochaetota bacterium | reverse complement strand
ATCCCCCCCCTGAAAAAAAGAAAGACCCCGCTTTGAACGGGGTCTTCGCTTTATCAATCCATCGCCTTGCAGTTTTTTGCGACTGTATCGGCGATACCCTGCATGATCTTCGCGGTAGCCGAATCAGCCAGCGATTCAACGTAGGGTTTGCCGGCATCACAGGCTTCACCGATCGCCATATCCAGGGGAATCTTGCCCAGAAAAGAAATATTGAATTCCTTCGCGATCGTCTCGCCCGCGCCGCTGCGGAAAATCTGCGAAGTCTCGCCGCATTTCGGGCACACGAAGCCGCTCATGTTCTCGACTATGCCGAAAAAAGGCATCTTCAGTTTCAGACAGAAATCGACCGAACGGCGCACATCGGCTGCGGATACCTGCTGCGGAGTTGTCACGATGAGCGCGCCGGCGTGTTCGAGCAGCTGTATCACCGAGAGCGGCTCGTCTCCTGTGCCGGGAGGGCAGTCGACGACGAGATAATCGAGATCGCCCCACTCGACATCGCCGAGCAGCTGACGAATGACGCCCGCTTTCATCGGACCGCGCCATATCAGCGCATCGTTTGTTTTTACGAGAAAGCCGACCGACATTACCGAAAGATTCGGCATCACCGGAACCGGTATCATCGTGTTTCCCTTGACATCGACACCGCAGGCATTCAGGCCGAGCATGACGGGAACGCTGGGGCCGTGTACATCGACATCGAGCAGCCCGACTTTCGCTCCGCTTTTGGCGAGCGCCACAGCGAGATTGACGGCAACGGTACTCTTGCCGACGCCGCCCTTGCCCGACAGAACAACTATTTTGTGGCGAATCTTCGCCATTCTTTCTTTAAATATGGCCTCTTTCTGCGCCTCACTCATCGATTCGCCGCATGACGAACATTCGCCCGAAGAGCACGATTCGCATTCGGGCGAACCGCATCCGTTGTTTTCTTCTTTACTCATATCAAAACCAATCCTCGTATTTTCCGAACACTTCTTGCCGTTTTGCAAATGCGTCAAGTGTTATTAAAGCAAATCTGCATTCTTTCATTTCTGCGGGGGGATACGGGACAATCTGTCTGTTTCAAAAAGCGAGAGGCCTGTTGTGAGATCACATCACTTGTGATAATATGCCCTCACCGCGCTACTGCGCGCCCTCTCCCAAAGGGAGAGGGCTTTGTAACATAATTTTAGTTTATACATAGTAATCAGTTTTTGTTAAAATTCCTGTCAGTTCTTTTGCATTTTTACTTTCTGAAACGTTATACAACAGAAGGAGAATGCCATGAGAACTTCAATCAATCTTCTGTATGCGAATATTGAGAAACTGGTCGATGCCTGTGTGCGATGCAATACGAGTCACTCCGAAATTATCAATCAGTGTTTGCGTAAGTATTTTGCTGCACACCCAAAGCTGCTTGATGTTGACCGACCAGCAAGAACTGTCGAGTATCAGCCGAAGGGCATGGGATATGTGATCTTGACCCTGGTCTTTGATGTCGATGTGTTTAATCTTTGTGTGTTTTTTCGTGCTTTCTGTCGTTTTTCGGTTTCTGCCCTTATAACAAAGGCAATTGCCAGTCACTTGGATGAAGTGGTAAGCGAACTCGAAGAGGAAGTAAAAATCCCGCATAACTATGTGGCTTATCAGCTGCTTATGGGACATAATAGAGACCGAAATATGCCTGAATGGACCATAAACTGGGAACTGGAGGAAAAACAAAGCCCAACATAAAGAAAATACAGACGAAAGAGGAGACAACGAAGCAGTGTGCTAATAAAAGTCAGCCCTTCGGGTGATTTTGTGGGCTTTCTGTGTATTTCCAACAAACTGAAAAGAGGTGCAAATAAAATGCTTGTAGTGCCGGCCGTTTCTTTGTAATATAACAAAAATTGTGATGTTATAGTCCGGTATCGTCGCTGCGGCCGAATCGTTATCCCCCACCGCGATAAAACTGCTTTGACCGGACGAAAGGAGCGTTCCCGCATGCCGATCAATATTCCCGAAACACTGCCTGCGGCCGGGGTCCTTCGCAGCGAAAATATTTTCATCATGACGCAGAGCCGTGCCGAGCATCAGGATATCCGCCCGCTCGAAATATGCATTCTCAATCTCATGCCGAAAAAGATCGAGACCGAAACACAGCTGCTGCGCCTTCTGGGAAACTCGCCCCTGCAGGTGCACATCACCCTGCTTACGACGGCCACCTACTCGCCGAAAAATATTTCCGAAGAGCACCTGCTCGAATTCTACACCACCTTCGACCGTGTGAAAGAGCGTTACTTTGACGGGCTGGTCATCACCGGTGCTCCGGTCGAGCTGCTCGAGTTCGAACAGGTACAGTACTGGAAAGAGCTGTGTTCAATCATGCAGTGGTCGCGGCAGCATGTGTATTCAACGATGCATATCTGCTGGGCCGCACAGGCGGGCATGTATTTTCATTACGGCATTCCCAAGCTGCGCCTGCCGGCCAAGCTCTCGGGAATATACCGTCACAGGGTAACGAGCAGAAACTCGCCTCTTGTGCGCGGCTTTGACGATTCGTTTTTCGCACCGCATTCGCGCAATACCGGAAACGACATGGCTCTTGTCGCGAACTCTCCGCTTGATAGTATCGCTCAATCAGATGACGCGGGCCTTTATCTTGCGGCCTCGGCGAATCTGCGTCAGGTCTTCGTCACGGGGCACAGCGAGTATGATGCGATGACCCTGCATGCCGAATTTGAACGCGACCGCGCCGCGGGCCTTGATCCCGGCTTGCCGCTCAATTATTATGAGGGCGATGATCCCTCGGGCGATGTCACTGTGCTATGGCGCGCTCACGCTCACCTTTTGTTTTCAAACTGGCTCAACTATGCGGTCTATCAGCAGACGCCTTACGAGCGCTGTCAGATCGCACAATTGGAATAAACTGGTTTCTTCATTAAATGCAACGAAAATATTCCGTTCGGTGTTTTGAATTTCACGAAAAAATGAAAGTGAATCCTAATTAAAATTGACAAATACCCGCGCGTATTGTCAGCTAAAGCAACAATTATGAATACACTAAATAAAAACAATAGTAACACTGCGAATTTTCGGCGCGTGTCGTTTTGTCTTCGCGTCCTCTCGTTGCTTGCCGTGCTGTTTGTCGCATCATCGGTTTTTGCCCGTGTGCAGCAGGGGCCCTTTGTCGGTTTCTGCTATATGCCGGGGGGATACGCTCTGCAGACAGTCCCCTTCGATAACGAGCCGAAAGAATCCGGCTCGGTCAATACCGAAACCGAATCCGGTAAAGAATTCACTTCTTTCGGCAAATACTCCGTTTATGGGGGATACGTCTACGACCGGTTTTACGGTCAGATCGGTTTTTCCAGTGCCACCGTTTCCAATCAGACTCCCGATTATCCCGAGTATCGCGGCGATGCGATCGAAACAAAATACAACGCCTTCGAACTGCGCGGGGGCATGCGTTTTTCGGCTCCGGGCGATTCTTCGTATAACGGCTTTTTTCTCGGAATCCGCCGTGCCGGCTTTTCAACGGATTATCTCGGGCTGGACGTTACGGGAACCGGGCTTGTCTCGGGGCTTTCAGGCTTTTACAGCCTCGGCTGCAAATGGGATGTCGAGTTTGTTCTTTCTGCTGAAGTGTATTTCGCCAATTACCTTTTTACCAATATCGACGCCGATTTTGACACGCACAGTCCCGAAAAAAAATACGCCGCCGCTTTCGGCTCCTCTCTCGGGGTCGGTTTTCAGTACGAGCCCTACAACATCACATGCATGCTCAAAGGGGCGCTTGATTACGATCAGATAGCGCAGATAACCAAGGTCGGCAACGCCGATGCCGAACGCGATCTCAAGATGGCCGCGATCAGCTACGGCTTTGAGGTCTCGTACAGATACTATAATTATAAACACAACAGGTGATATGAAACTTTTCATTGTAACAGTATCCCTCGTTCTTGCGGCCTCCTGTTCGCCGTCCTTTTATCAGCAGCGGCAGAAAGTCAATGGAACCACAGAAGTGTTTAACTACGAGTATACCAATACGTATTACGTGTCAGAGTTGCGCAATACGCATTTTACCGTCAATGTTCTCATCGTCGAACCATATATCGCTTCTTTTCCCCAGAAAGATTTCGGCAGAGTGTACGCCGCCGCCGATATCGATGCCGTTGCGATATGTGATGTGACCATCCGGGCCGACGGTTCGGTTGCCAACTACGATATTCGGAAAAAGGCCGGTCTCGGGCTCGACAAATATACACGTGATCTGATCTCGTCCATGAAATTCAAACCGCTGACACATAAAGGGGTGGACCATCCCGCAAAATTCCGGGTTGTGCTCCATTATACAAAGTGATGTTATGAGAAAAATACTGTTAACATTGTTGCTGCTGTTTGTATCGACTGTTCTGGCCGCCGCCACTATCGGCGGTCGTATCGTCGATCGTAACGGTCAGCCGCTTTCGGGTATAACTGTTGGTGTCGAAGAGTTGAAATCGGTCACTACGACCGATGCTCAGGGCAAGTTCGTTTTCAAGGATGTAAAGCCAGACAATTACCATCTGTATATTACGCATCCCACCTACGGGACAAAAGTGCAGCGAATCAAGGTTAAGCGTAATTTTTATTACGAGATAAGTGTGGATCAGGCGGTCTATTCACCGGATCCCGCCATGGCGCATTATCAGGGCGGCCATTTTCTTTCCGATACGACAATCACTCAAAATGAGATTCAAACCTTTCCCGGAAGGGGCTTCGGCGACAGCATGAAACTTCTTCAGTCGCTTCCCGGCGTGGGCGGCGGCTTTTCTTTCGCGACGGTTCCCATTATAAGAAATACCGACACCCTGTATAACAAGTACTACATAGACGATATTCCCATCGATTACCCCTACCATTATACGGCGGGTATTGTGCCGATGCTCTCATCCATCAACGAGACGGCAGTCGACAGCATAACCCTTCACAAGGGCGATGCCCCCATTTGGACTGGTGACAACCTCGGCAATACGATTCATATCACGACAAAAGAGCCCGAGCAAACCGGCTATCATTCGCGGATACTTCTTGATCCGGTATATCCGGCCATTCCAACCGTCTACATGTCGGCTCTGCCGAGCGAAGACATCGGGGTCGTGGCTGCGGTTCGCCGTTCGATGTTCGATCAGATGGTCGACACCAAGTACACAGATTCATCCTTTACCGATATTTTCGGCAAGGTCACCTGGAATGTAAACGAGCAGAGCCGCCTGACGCTTCTCGGATCAGTCTCGCACGACGATTTCAATTATGACGATATGGAGACCGTATCGGGCTATACTCTTTTTGCCCTGAAATGGGATTATCTTCTCACCAATTCAGTTATAGTCAAGACTGCAATTTCGCGTTATTCGCTGCGCCAGTACCTCGAGAACCACAAGAGTGACGATTCGGGTGCCTACATGGATTACACCCCCGTTCAGTGG
>JAEWVL010000185.1 GCA_023396665.1 Spirochaetota bacterium | reverse complement strand
CTATCACAAAAAGCGGAACCCCGAGAGCATCGCTTGTGCTTGATCAATGTACTCTTAATTACAATGAGCAGTTTCAGAATATTTCTCAAAAGATAAGCATCAAAAACATATCCGGTAAGCTGACCTTCAGTCCCGAAAATTTGCGCTACACTCTGGAAGGCACGATAAACGATGAAAAAGATTCATCTATTTCGATTGATAGTGAAGTTGCATATAACGAAGAAGATGCAAGCTTTCGCGCTCTGTCCTTTCGCGCCAAACTGACCAACGTTCCCTGTGATCCGGCGAATATCTACATTGAAAATATTGCAAAAAAGAATATTGTTATCGGCGGAAGGGTGTCGGGCGAGCTTGTCTGGAATTCTCTGCTGCAATCGCACTCTTGCACTCTTGCAAGTGAGCTATCCGGTTTTACGCTCGCCCTGAAAGAACCGGAAGGCGACCGGCTTATCATAAATAAATCCGATTATTCACTCAAATCTGTTTTTGATATTCTTTACGGCGGAAGCAGATGTATTATCAGGGAACTGGTTTTGAGCGGAAATGGTATCGGGCTTGAAGTTGACGCACATTTTAGTGATAACAAAAACAAAAACGGTCAATTTATTGTTAATGCGCGGGGGGATATTGACTTCGATCAATTGACAAGCGCTCTAGCCTTGCCCTCCGGTGGTGATTGCTCGGGAAAACTGTCTCTCGATGGATCTTTATTTTCATCGGCAAATAAAAACGTTCACTATATTTATTCGAAATTACATTCTGATTCGGTTTCGTATGAACGTCCGGCAACAGACAGGTCAGATGCGCGCAAGATTGCCGTCTCGGGTGAGATTCTTGCCGATTCGCAGGAGCTTAAAGCGGAGCTCGCGATTCAAAATGGTCAAACTGCGGCTGAAATCGGAAATGTTTCGAAGGTAATTCAATGGTCGCCTTTTTCGACGCTTTCATCGATTAATATAAGGTCAAGTGAGTTTGCGGCCAAAGATCTGTATTATTGTGCCGCGGCGGGATACCGCTGGTTTACCGATCAGGCGATTAAGGATACAAAAACAGGGTATGATGACATATTTTTCAAGGATAAGCCTTATGGAAAGCTGTTAAACAACAACGATGTAGATATCGTTATTGATTTTTCTTCCCTTGCTTTCGGAGGAAAGGCAAAAAGCGGTCCTTTGCATACGCGTTTGCTTCTGAAAAGCGGTGAACTGACAACTCCCGATTTTATTTTCAGCGGTTTTTCAGGAGAATATGCCTTTGATCTCAAGGGATCATTCAATGCTGATTATGCGAGAGTCGCAAGCAGAGCTTCCATGAAGGGCTTTGATCTGGCTGAGTGGTACAAGGCATATGGAGGGCAGGGTGAGGTGGCCGGTACGATAAATGCCAGCATGCAGTTTGATGAAAACGGTTATGGCTGGAAACATTTTGTTCTGTCAAATATTTGCAATTTCTCCATCAACGGTGAGAATATATCATTTAAAAACACGGCAATGAATCAACGGCTGGATAAAATGATAAACGGTGACATTCAGCGTGTCGATTTGAGTGCGGTGTCTTTTTCAAATGCGCGATTCAGAATGGCGCAGTCAATGCTTGTTTATCCGGTGAACGATTTCGGAGCAACCGGAACGCCATTCTCGTTTTCATCGGGGGGCAGCTATGAATATGGCATAGGCTTCGAACTTCCTTTCACCATCAGCATCTCTGGTTCGCAGATCAAAGGATATTTTTCGGGTGCTCCCCATAATCTGATGGCTAATTTTCCTGACGGGCGCAGCTTTTCGCTTTATAGTGACTATCTCAGCGCACCTGAGAAAATTTAGGCACCGAATAATTATACGGTGCCCGTAAGCGACTATTTCCGCTGATATCGTTGAAAAGAACGTCTAATGCTCACACCATGTCGAGTAGTTCGTACAGATATACCGGATGTTTCTTTCCTTTCACCCGTACATAATCAAGTTCACGCACGATCACATGATCCTTAACCATCGCGTATGTTTTATCGCTAATGATGATTTCCGTACCGTATACCTTGTTTGTGCCCTCAAGGCGTGAACCGGTATTGACTTCATCACCGATCAGAGTATAATCCATTCGTGAGCTTGATCCCATGTTCGCGACAACCATATCACCTGAATTTATTCCGATACCGATTTTAAGCGGCGCTTTTCCTTCGCCCTTCCACTTTTCATTGAGTTTATTGAGAGAGCTGATCATATCAACTGCGGCTTTGCAGCAGAGGAGTGCGTGATCTTCCTGCGGTATGGGGGCACCCCAGAAGGCCATTATCGCGTCACCGATATATTTGTCGAGAGTACCGTTGTATTTGATAACAATTTCTGTCATAGCTTCGAGGTATTCGTTCAATAGGTCGACGAGCTGTTCGGGAGGCATTCCCTCCGAGATGGTGGTGAAACCGCGTATGTCTGAAAACAGTACGGTGATTATCTTCTTTTCACCGCCCAGTTTCACTTTTTTCGGATCCTTCAGCAGCTCATCAACGACTGATTTCGAAACAAACCGTGAAAAGGTTTTACGAATAATCTGCTTTTCGCTTTGTTCAGTCAGTACACGTATGACGGTTACGCCTATAAAACAAAGGATGATCAGAAGAAAGGGCGGAACGAAAGGTATGATGTAATTTTTTTCTTCAAAAAGATAAAAATTGCTAAGATAAAAGTAAAATGTCGCACCGGCAGCGGTGACGATTGACGAAAGAACGATATTCATTCGTGAAAGCAGCAGACCGGCAAAAAGGGCAATTGCGAACATGAGCGCAATCACCTGGCGATTTGTCGGTCGATAGAGAAAATCCTGATTGATAATGGTGTTCAGCGAATTCGCCATGTGTTCAATTCCGAACATCTGTCCGAAGGGAGTCTCTTTCATATCATCTGCGATACCCTTTGAGGCGTAGGCCGCCACCATCGCAATTTTGTTTTCAAAACCCTGAATAGGACCTTCTTCTACTCCGCGGCAGAAATAATAATACGGAACACTGTTGAAAGTGCCCGGTCCTCCGATAAAGTTGGTGTCCATCATGCCGTGTTCATCAATCGGTATGGTGATGGTTCCATCGGCGTACTTCTTTACGAGTTTTTCAGGAGCAATATTTTTAAGTTTAATATGTTTGCCGGGAACGACTTCTATGCTGTCCAATCCGATATTGTAATAATTGAGTGCTGCCGCGAGAACGACCGAGATGTAATAGCGTCCTTCGTATTCAAGAACAAGCGGGACGCGCCGCAAAACATTATCCGAATCAACTTCGACGTTTGCAAAACCGGTCCATTTAACACTTCTGATTATGTCAGGTGTCGGCGGTATCAGTTCCTGTATGTGGTTGTCGATCGTGTATTCGGGCTTGCTCGGCATAGTGTTTCTTTGTTTGAGTAAAGCGCTGCGTTCATCGATATCGGCAAGTCTTTTCTGTATTATCGTTTTTTCAAAGGGATAGTCGACGATAACATTAGCGGCATTTGCGAACGATTCGGCCAGGGTGATTTCGCCGCTTTTATGTTCAAGAAACATTATATCAAACAGAATGGTATTCGGTTTGCCCGTTGACAGAAAATCGCAGACCTGTGCATGCACTTCCCATGGAAAAGGCCAGTATACACCGACTTTGTCAAATTCTCCTATTGTTTCTTCGTCAATACTGATGATGATGATATCCTCGTTAGCCCGTTTGTTGCCCTGTATAAAGGCGGCCGATTCACCGATTTTTTTACTGCGGCGGGTCTCTGCCGATTTTCGCAGATAGAATCTGAAATCAACCGAACTGAGTTCGAAGCGGTCGAGAATATTGGTAAATAGAAATAACAGACATACAACCGAAGCAAGAGCCATGGTTAGGGCAAGCGAAAGAACGTCCTTTTTTTTAAACTGAAAGAATTGCATGAGGTATCTCCAGTATGAGGATTGCACGACGAAAGTCTTCAATAACAGAAGAGCAGAAGCTTTGCGATCGCATAAAGTTAGCATTCCACCGTTACGATACGGCAATTTTCACAGTCTGTCAATCCACTTACGTAAAAACCTCTCATTATTATTAATGGGCACAAGAAAAATTGTATTTTTGCTTATACCTTTTGTCCGGTCGGCCAGCCCCTGACAGGTGGATAATCCGGGTCATAAATGTCTGAAAAGGCGATAGAGTGTCTCTGATCAATATGAAGAATTTGCTGTAATACTATTGAAGTTCTGACAGGGTTTCTTATCCTTCTATTTGTGATTGACACATATGGCGCCCCCTAAAAAGGTTAACTTGTTGCACCCTCTTGTATGGGATACTTACGTGAATTTGTGTGAGGACGTATTTGAAAACGGTAAAAACTCTTGTTGCGGAAATTCTTGAAGATGCTCTTGCCGCTGCCATTGCCGCGGGTGAGCTTCCTGCGGATGCGCCGCGTGAAATAAAAGTCGAATATCCCAAAGAACAGAGCTTCGGAGATTATGCGACACCCTATGCCCTTGAAGCTGCACGGCAAACCCGCAAACCGCCGATGGAAACCGCCGAAGTACTGAAAAAATACATAACGCGCCATGAGGCGGTTGCTTCTGTTGAGGTCGCCAGACCCGGTTTTATCAATATTTTTATTTCCGTTTCCCACCTGCTGTCGGTGGTCAAATGCGCTGTCGATGAAGGCGATGCTTATGGGAAAATCAACAAAGAGAAGCCGCTTCGTTACAATATTGAGTTTGTATCGGCCAATCCCACAGGGCCGCTCAATGTCGTATCCGCCCGTGCGGCGGCTATCGGTGATACGCTTGCCAATCTCATAGAAGCCTCCGGAGATATCTGTGATCGGGAGTTCTATGTCAACGACTTCGGAAATCAGGTTCAGCTTTTCGGAAAGTCCGTCTATCTTCGTTTGCGACAACTCAACGGTGAAGATATCACACTTCCCGAAGAATGTTATCAGGGCGAGTATGTCATTGATATCGCCCGTTCAATAAAGGATCATTGTGTTCTGGATCAGAATGAATTTTCATCGGATGATGAGTTACTCGAGTTTTTCAGTACCTATGCGGTAGATTATATTATCAACGGACAACAGGCGGCGATGAACCGCTTTGGTGTGCGTTATTCGCGCTGGTATCGTGAAAGTGAACTTCACGCTGCCGATGCGGTGATGAGGGCGCTGCATTCCCTCGAGTCACATGGCGCGATTTACGAAGAAGAGGGAAAAAAAGTATTTCGTGCAACTGCCTATGGAGATGACAAGGACAGAGTCGTGGTTCGAGATGACGGCCGTCCCACCTATTTGCTTGCGGATATCGCTTATCATGAGGATAAATTCAAGCGCGGATATGACCGTGTCATCGACATATGGGGTCCTGATCATCATGGCTACATTGCCCGCCTTAAAGGTGCTATTGAGGCGATGGGGTATGATGCCGGTAAATTTTCCGTTCTTATCGCGCAGCAGGTTAATCTGATAATGGATGGAGAGCCAGTCAAGATGTCCAAGCGACTTGGACGGTTTTCAACAATGACTGATCTGATCGACAGTGTAGGTGTCGATGTGTCGCGGTATTTTTTCGTTATGCGATCCATGGAGAGTCATCTGGATTTTGATCTTACCCTCGCTGCACGTCAGTCAAGCGAGAATCCTGTGTTTTATCTGCAATATGCCCATGCCCGTATCTGTTCGATTTTCAGAAAAGTTGCCGATTCTGATATTGTATATGAGCCCACGATCTTTGATGCGGGGGAATACGATGATGAATCAGTGCAGCTGATGAAGATTATCTCGCGTTTCAGCGAAGAAATCATCGATGCGGCGAGTGTTCTTGAAGTTCACCGTATCGCATCGTATCTGTTACGCCTGGCGCAGCAGTTTCACCGTTTTTATACGGTTAACCGTATCATCGGCGACGACAGCAATGTAACACGCAAATTGCTGACCATCGCACATGCCGCCAGGATAACGCTTAAGAACGGTCTTTCACTGCTCGGAGTCGGTGCTCCGGAACAGATGTGATATGAGTGCAAACAGAACCGTCACTCCGCCCGGTAAAAGGCGTCTGATTATTCGCGTGTACCGGAATAACTTTCTTCCGGTGCTCTTGTTTCTTCTGTTTTCAATCGGCATCAGTGCGGCAGTTGACGATTCCATACATCTCTATCAGCAGGGGCTCGAGGCTCTCAAGGCAGGAAATTACCGTTCGGCTGAACTTCTTTTTTCCAAGGTAATCAAGAAAGACGATGCTATGCGTGATAATGCATGGTTCGCGCTGGCTAAATCCCTCTATTATCAAAAAAAATACACATCTGCGGTATTTGAATATAACCGTTTCATTGTTATGAGTACCGACGATCGTATGCGTAACGAGTCATACTTCTGGATTGCCGATTCGCATTACATGAACGGCGAGCACATTCTTGCAATCGAAGAATTCAAACGCTTTATAAACGAGACAAGCGGTTTTCCTGAACTCAAAGCTTTGTCATATACGCGTATTGCAGCCGTTTATTCCGCCCAAAACAGATATGAAGAGGCTTTGCTTGAGCTGAATTACGCTCTCGAACTCGCTCCCGGTGAAGCGCAAAAAAGAGTAATTCTGTATTCAATCGCAGAGATGCATTTTTTCAACGAAAATTATCCTCAGGCTTTGGAAAAGATTAATCAGCTGCTTTCTCCGGCACTGGCGGATGATGTCGACGATTCGGCCCGGATTCTTTCGGCAAGAATCGCGCTTTCTGAGGGGAAAAACCGTGAGGCACTCGGGATTCTCGACGTTTTCGACGATGATCATATTCTGCAAAAAAAACTCTTCGATGTCCATTATTTCAGGGCGAATGCGTCATTTTCCCTGAATGACGATCGTGCCATTGCCGATTATGCGCTCTATTTTGACAATGCGCCAGACGGGTCTTATGCACGAGAATCGCAATTCAAAACAGGAACCTACCTTTTCGCCCGTGCACGCTACGTAGAGGCGCTTCCGTGCTTCATTTTTGTAGCCGAACAAGCGACACTTGCAGAACGGCCACTGCGAGACGACAGTCTCTATTATGCGGCGTTCATTTTATTTCTTGCAAAAGACTATTCCAAAGCGAGGGTTTATCTCGATGTTATTCCGGAAGAAGAGATGAACTATGCGAACAAGGAGTACTTTCTTCTTAAGTCGGACAATTACGTCGCAATGGGCTTGTATCAGTTCAGCGTAAAGCTATTGCTGAAAATGCGAGACTCTTACCGCTACGATCCCGAGCTGGATCGTATTCTTTATAAACTGGCTTTTTCGCAGCTGCAGGCGGGAGAATACAATCGTTCGAGGGAAACTTTTGAGACAATTCGGAAAATAGATCCTTTCTCGGAGTACATAGCCGAGTTGCCCTATTATATCGCTCTCGGGTTTTACGAACAGGGGGATAACGCACGAGCTATCGCCCCGCTGAGCTCATATCTTTCATCATCATCTGCCAAAAAAAACGAACTTGATGCTCTGTTTCGATATTCACAGGCGCTAAACAGCGTTGGCCGTTATTCTGATTCCGAGAAAACACTGCGAAGAATGATCGCAAAATATCCCGTTAACGAAATGACCGCGCAAGCGGTTCACTCGTATGTACTTAAAAGGGGGATAGAATCCGATTCATATCTGTTTGGTTATATATACCGAAACTTTCCGTTTACCTATTTTTCATATGATATGCTTCGTATTCAGGCTGCCGATCGCTTTTCCAAAAAGCAATACCGTGCCGCCTTCGATATCTATTCGGCAATAATAAAAAATTATTCCCAGTTTTCCGACGATGAAGATCTTTACCGATACCTTGTTTGTCAGAAAGAATTGGGTAATGAAAATGAATTAGTTGATGCGATAAAAACTCACAGCTTTTCAAGACAATGGAACAGTGATAAATTTATTCCACTGCTCGCCGATGTTTATGAAAAACGCGGAAATACAGACACTGCATTGTCGCTGTATACATTGAGTGATGATACATATAACGAAAAAATGATCATCTATCTGCTCGAAAACGGTAATTATGATGTCGCATTTCGATTATTTGCCGATATGCCGGACATACGAAGCAAATATATCCTCTTTCTTGCTGTAAGTGAGCATATGTACAGGACGCAAAAATTCGCGATGCTGATACCCTATGGCGAGTTGATAGTCGGTAAAGATGAATTCGCCTCTGAAAAACAAATAATTGAATACGAGTTATGCCGCCACAGTTATGCCTGTGGTGATTTCGAAAGAGCCCGGAAATACCTGCCGCCCTATCATAAGGATATTTCGGGAAAGGCGCTTGCATTGCGCTGCGCTTTACTGTTTCTCGACGAAAAATATGAATTGATAATGCGGGAATATGATTTCCGTATTGATGATGACAGGTATCATTCACTTGTTCTTCTTTCGGCACTCAAGGCGGGGAAACTGCGTGAAGCGAAAAGCATTTCGTTGCGGTTGGAAAAGAAAAAAAATAAAAACCGTGAAACCCTGTATGCCTTAATTCAGTGGTATTACCATGACGGCGATACTGTTGCATTACAGCGTTTGATTACCGATATTCACGATCCGTATTATTATCTGGCAAATTACCATTGCGCATTTATTGCGTACAATAAAAAGGATTATTTGCTCTTTGAGCGTTTTTGTACAATAGCCGTTGACGCAAGATCCGAGGATATAAACGTCGATAAAACCTTGTTGTTATATTCACACTATCTTCTTTCAAAGGGGGATCATATGAAAGCATCGGAGCTTGCCGCCCGTGTACGAAGCAGCGCTGATCTCTCCTTGAGGAAAGAAGCTGATACTATTTTGGGGGCGATTGAGAAAAGATGAGATTGGATAAATTGCGCGGCCATCTTGACCGTTCTGGTCATTATCCGTACATGGTCAATGACGCGAAAAATATAGCTTACCTGTGCGGCTTTGAAGGTTCTTATGCACGGCTTTTTGTGACCGAAAATGATTACATTCTTTTGACAGACAGCCGTTACATCGAATATGCCGGCAAGGTGTGCGGTGATGACAAGGTGAAAGAGCAGCGTGGCAAATTCCCTGACGTCTTGTCTGACCTTGCCGCATTTTGCGGCTGGAAAAAAATATTTGTCGAAGAAAGCCTGACCTTATCTGAATTTCTGCCCTTGCAGAAGAGTTGCGCTCCATTGGAACTTGTTCCTGCTGAGATCTATGCGCAGAAGCTGCGGCTTGTAAAGGATGAAAGTGAGTTATCAATAATAAAAAAGGCGGTGAATCTGGCAGATGAATGTTTGCAATCCATCCTTGCAGTTCTCAAAGAAGGTATACGGGAATCGGATGTCAGCGCTGAAATAGAATACTTTTTCAGAAAAAACGGTTCAAGCGGCAGCTCTTTCGATACGATTGTCGCTTTTGGTGCACATTCTTCGATGCCCCACTATAACACCGGAAATGCCCGGCTGCGCAATGGTGATGTCATACTGATCGATACAGGCTGTGTCGTTGATGGTTATTGTTCTGATATCACAAGAACCTTCTTTTACGGCACTGTCGATGCTGAAATGGAGCGTGTCTATGATATCGTAAACTGCGCCAGGGCTGCGGCAATCGATAAAATATCTTCAGGAATTAGTGCAGGAGTACTTGACAGATGTGCCCGGGATATAATATCAGAGAAGGGATACGGAAAAGCATTTGGACACTCTCTCGGCCATGGTGTCGGACGCGACGTGCATGAAGCCCCCGGTTTGAGGGACGGTTCTGAAGAGATATTACAGGCTGGATCAGTCGTTACGATTGAACCAGGCATTTATATACCCGGAAAGGGTGGCGTACGAATTGAAGACATGGTTGTGACAGCTGAAGGCGGTTCAGAACTTTTGACGAACTTTCCCCGGGATTTGAAAAAATTATAGGGAAGCAGGTGTTCCGCTAGTGGATTTTGTTCCAAAGCAATGCGCCGATCATGAAAATCGCCAACGAAGACTGTGTGCAATGCTGATTTGTATGGGTTAAACTGTTTTCGGCCTGTTGCCTGAAGCATTCTAAATAAGGGGATTCTATGATAACAAGCAACGATTTCAAGCGAGGTATGGCAATACGGCTTGAAAAGGACATCTATACCGTGGCCGAGTTTCAGCATGTGAAGCCGGGTAAGGGCGGGGCGTTTGTCCGGACGAAATTGAAGTCCATTACAAAAGGCACTGTCATCGACAAAACCTTCAGAGCCGGTGAAAAAGTGGAAGATATCCGTGTGGAAAACCGCGAAATGCAGTACTCCTATATGGACGGTGATTCCGTGGTTTTAATGGACAATGAAACATTCGAACAGGTATCAGTTCCGAAATCGAAAATCGGTAATTTGCTCGATTATGTTCGTGAAGGTGAAAATGTTGTATGCGTTATTTTCGAGGAACAGCCGATATCAATCGAGCCGCAGACTTTTGTAACGCTTGAGGTGACCTATGCTGAACCGGGTGTGAAAGGTGATACGGCGACAAATGTTCAGAAACCGGTAAAAGTTGAAACCGGTGCTGAAATAAGCGTTCCACTTTTTGTCAATCAGGGGGACTTGATTAAAATTGACACTCGAAGCGGCGAGTATGTCGAACGGGTAAAAAAGTGATGAAATCATTTTCTGATTTTATACAACTTGCCAAAGATAATCCCGGAAAAACCATCGGAGCTCTTGCGGGAGCTCTGCTTGGTATTCTTGTCTTGACGGTAGGTCTTCTGCGCACACTTTTCGTTGTGATCTTTATCGCACTCGGCGTTGTTGTGGGAAATCTTGTTGATGGCAATTTTGATATTCGCGGCCTGTTCAGCACCCGAAAAAAGCCCGATGACACGTTCCCAGACGAATAGCTCCACGAAATTGCTGCGCGACGCCTGGCGTTTCTACCGGCGGGGCCGTTATCGTGAAACGCTGCTGATCTTGCAGCGTGCTGTCGCTTCTCTTCGCGCTCATTTCTACATCGATTATCTTTCCGCGTTATGCATGCTTCATCTCGATCAATATGATCGAGCCTTCGAGCTGATTACCAGAGCCGCAAGGGAATTCCCTTCGGAGATAGTTTTCTCTGAAATGATGGCTTATCTCCACCTTAAGTCCGCGGTAAATGTCGATGTTTTTACCGCTACTATTGTACAACTCGGATTAATCGATAGCAGCTTTCGTGTACGGCGTCTATTTGACAGAGCCTCAAAAGCTGATGCTGATGCGTTTGCGCATTTTCAAAAACGAACACGTATCAGCGAGTGTGTGACCCGTATCCCCCCGCCGCGCGAGCCCCTTCGTCTACAATTTATTTTTAACGGTAAAAGAAAAAGTGCTGCAGCACGGCCTCGTTTTGGACGGAAACTTCTGTTAACGATACCTCTTTCGGCTCTTGTCATATCGGCAGTGGCGTATATCGTTTTATTTAAACCGCTAAGTCGCGGTAGTGCACAATCGGATTCGCTTTTTGCGGAGGATGAGGCGGCTTTACGGCGATATCCGGTTATGGATATCGCGGCGGCTAAGGCCAGCTATGTTTACACTTCTTCGGAACGCCTGTTGCAAGATTATTCACGTGCTCGCAAACTGGTAAAGGAAGGCGATTCGAATGAGGGACTGATACTCGTGAACCGTATTCTGAACAGTAATGCTTCTGTACACCTGCGTGAGCGTGCCGCATTTATAAAAAAATTTGTTCTTGTGCAGGATGAGCGGAAGGCATCTGTCATTGCGAGCGCTGAATTGCTGAATAACCCTCTTTTATATAACGGTGTTGTTGTCATTTTACGCGGTAAGGCGGTAAATGTGCGTACAAAGAACAACAGCACTTCACTGGAACTTCTGGTCGGTGCGAAGGCCAACATGTTTGAGTGTATGGCGGAAGTGCTATTTCGCGATAAAGTTAACATCGTTGAGGGCGATGAAACCGAGCTGAAGGCTATCTTTTTACATGCGGTAAAAGAAAGAAATGTAATCGTTGTTGAAGGGATTAGCGGGGGAGGGACTTGAACCCCCCACACCACGGATATGAGCCGTGTGCTCTAACCGACTGAGCTACCCCGCCAAATTAGCGCGGGCAGGACTTGAACCTGCGACCTTTGGGTTATGAGCCCAACGAGCTACCAACTGCTCCACCGCGCGATCGTGAGCTAATCTTGCATTAGGTGCTTTCTGTGTCAATGAAATTAAAAAAAAAAGGTATTTTTTGCCCTTTTACTAAATTTGATCGACGTGAAATCTTTTTGTGTTATGTTTGCCTCTCCTGAATAGTGCCAAAAAAATGTATCTTCCCATTTTCGTTATAGATGTTTTTTGTATCGTTCAAATCATTGTCATCAGGAAAGCTCGATTAATTACCGTTCACAATGATATCACCTCGTTTTTCATTGGAATTATTCGAGGTTCGGGTTGCGAAGATTAGTTTTAGAGATTCCCAATAATCATAAGGCTGTATTTCTTTATGAACGAATCTGCTTCAGTTAAAAGCGAAAAGCTATTAGCGTTCTATGACAGTATCAAGGATTGTCAAGCATGCAAGCTCGCTTCGACAAGAAAGTGTCTCGTTTTCGGTGAAGGCAGTGCCGATGCGAAAATACTTTTTATCGGTGAAGGGCCGGGAAAAGACGAGAATGAGAGCGGTCGCCCCTTTGTCGGCCGTGCGGGTC
>JAEWVL010000012.1 GCA_023396665.1 Spirochaetota bacterium | reverse complement strand
CACGGAAGAAAGGGCGCCGCTCGCCGCGGGGGCTGTCCCGCAAACTTCACGCGTCGCAGTTCCTGCGATCTGCGTGAGTTGCGGGAAGCGGTGTGATGCTTCGCATCACGGGTTTCGGTGTAATTTACTTGTGATTGAATACAGCACATTTTCATTTTATAGCATCACAAGCGGGGTCAGGGCTTTGGAGGCGGCGAAGTTTTCAAAGAGCAAGGTGAATAAATCAGATAATACAGTAATAATTCAAACAATCCTTTGTTAAACAAGCTATTCTATTCACCAGATCGCATACAATAGGCCCAATCGAACATAAACGTCAAAAACATATGTATAGTCTGACTTGCCCACATCCCATAAATTGCATCCTGAATCACAAAATAATCGACTGTTTAAATATGGAATTTTTGCAGAATATAGCATCAATCCTAACCCCAAGCCAATCCCAAGTGAATCATTTTTATTATAGTATTCTGGATATATTTTTTTGTTTTCATCGTCAACATGATAGGAGTTAACTACAATATTTTTTGTCATAACATTACGAATTATAAAATTTGTTTTAATCCCAAGGCCTATAATACCATTATCTATTACTATTTCAGGACCCAAATCAAGTTTATATGCTTTCCAATTATCATGGTTATTTTCATATCCGAAATAGTGACAAAAACCTAATCCAACATTAAAATCCAATACATCTTGAGAACTCTTTTCTTTAAAATAAAAACCCACACGTCCGTACATACCAAATGAAGGGTATGCAGATTGTATCGTATTTCCATAGTCAAAATCATAATCACTATATTCTTTTGAAGATCCGGAATATTCAACTGTTTCACCATTTTCTAATATGAGATCTGTTTTATTAAAACCATTTGAAGTATAAATCTTGTTACATATTGAATATAAGGGACCAATTTCCCAATATTCTTTTCCAAAAGACAGTTCAGCGAAGCAAAGAATACTCATAGCAAAAAGCAATAAAAGATATTTTTTCATAATCACCCTCTTTGTGCCTCTGTGATATAAAATACAATGAATGAAATTTACGTTTTTATTGGCTGTAATAGTCTACATAAGCACCAATTCCTATTCCTACTTGTGTACCCCACGGTCCAAACATACTTCCTGTTATTATCCAATCAGCAAATAACGAACCTGTCGATGTTCCGCGATATCCTAATGTATTTAACCCGAAAGTTGAACTAAAAGAAGCTGTTATCATGCCCAACGGACTAAAAGAATTATAATTTACGCCACTTCCTTCATCATGGGTAATTGACGTTTGGTGTGTACCGGAAATATCAAGCAGTACCATTAATGGAGATTGATCATCAAGTATTCCATCTCCATTATAAAGTCCAGTAGTATGAGTATCTCCCGGCAACCAAGGACGCGACCTCATTGATTTATTACGTGTCCCATTGTTCGAACTTTCTTGTCCAAAGCTCCAGTTCAAATAATCATCTCGACCAACACCGGTATTAATTCCCAATCTATTCAGAATATACAATGAACCTGCAATAGGAGCGATAATCATCATTCGAATCAAATATATGCCACCGATAATATTTGTCGCTGCGGAAAGAGGATTCAAATACCCATACGAAAAGCCCAAAACCGCAGAGTCTCTCATAAAGTCTCCCCAGCTTTGCCCAAGTGAAGCGGAATTATACCCGCCCATCGCACCGTAAATTAATCCGAGTGGTCCACCCAGGACTCCTCCTATCAACGCACCGGTGGCAATTCGACCAACAGTGTTTGCGGTTTTACCCCAGTCGGTTTTCTTTATACCATTATAAAGTTTTTCTCCATAATCACCTGCGGCTTTCGTAGTGGTATATCCCGCTGTTAACGCCTCGACAGCCACAGAAGCAACTGTGCTACAAAAGCCTTTCATTGACCACTTATGCCCGTCACCGTCGACAAATCTTACGGGATTACCGGCACAGAACATATACTTGTTGTAAGCCTGCGACTTGTTGAGGTCCGGTATCTGCGTATCGGCACTCACGAACCTCCCGATCTCCGCGTCATAGTAGCGCGCGTTGAAATACATCAAAGCGGTTCTATCCTGTTCATGTGTGTTGAATTTCGAACGAAAGGCATCATCACCGGCGACTGCCGTTTCGCCGTAGGGGCGATAGAGAATGCGGATTTTTTTCTTCGCTTCGCACCTTGGTCTTTGTCTTTTCGCTCTTCTTGTACAATTTTCTCTTTCCGCTCCGCGGTGGATCTTTGGTTTATTATAATCGAAGTATTTTTGCCGAGTTCTTTGCTTGCCCAAAGAACTCGGCGGAAGAAAGGGCACCCTCATCGGCGCTTATACATCCATGTATGCGCCGACTGTAACTTGCGGTTTCTTCATCGCGCATCCGTGCGCGAGAAACCGCTTTACGGCATCGTGCCGGTACACCTGTAGCACGAACGCCGGGGGCTGGCGTGCAGAACTTTCGAGCCGATGCTTTTCGCATCGGTCTTCGAAAGCTGCACACAGCAGTATCCGGCTTCGCCGGATTTATTTGATTGATATTTTTTTTCAAGGACCTTTGCACTAATGAAAACGACAATTACCAGGCCCTTCTTGTCGCTCACGCGAAGAATGATACTCTATTTCACCATCACAGTTCATCAATAATCATTCTTGTCGTTGAAACGGCTGATTTTGATTTCCCCAACAGATAATACTTACGCGACGGGATTAAGTCGGCAATAGTTTGCTTTTTGAAACCACTAACATTGATATCGATCTGATCAAACGTTATTGCATCATATAGAGTACCGTAAAAGTACTTATTATCATTTACAGATAATTGGATAGAAGAAACCGATGAAGAAAGAGTAAAATTAATAGCAATTTTGGTTGTTGATGACAAGTCAATCTGATCGCCAAAAGTATATGTTGTTGTTTTGTCCGGAATTGAAGAATATATACCAAGCCTGTGCCCGGTTCCCGGTTCTGGCTCTTTGGAGTAACCAAAATAATACGTGTTATCTTCAGGGGCGGTAAAACAACAGATACCCCCGTCTTGAGTTGAGAGATTGAATGGTTGATAGATAAAATCCTGACAAACTCCCGAAATGGAATAAATTTTATCATACAAATTATTGCCCCATCTATCCGGACAATCAATCCAATACGTGATGCCCTTTTCCATATAGACCTTAACAACAAACACTATATACTGTGAATCAAGATCATCATATAATGCCGGATCTTTCAATAAAATCTCTTCATTGACATAAGCCGTCTTTACCGTATCATCTTCAGGCACTTTCGTACTGCATCCGCAATAAACCCTCATGGACTCGATATCGTTCTGGTCGACAGTCACCCTGATATAAACAGTCATATCTTCTGTCGGCGTATAGGTATATATTTTGTATTTTGCGATATCAAAATCTTCCTGATCAAGTGCGAAAGGTTCAAATTCCGCAATAGCAATTTGATTCGTGAACAAATTATCTGAATACAAACCGACAGAAAAAAAATCATAATCCAGCCGTTTTTCACCTTCATTGCCATTCAACATGGTTAAGACATAGATGATGTTTGAATAAAAATAGTATGTTTGGTTTTTGTGCAACTTCGCCCGAAAATAAGCATTGTACTCATCGTCTGTATCATCTGATGATTCAACCGCAACACTGACGACATCACCATCGACTTCGGTTCTTTGTGTCGGTATAGCGCCGTATTCGGCGTCGATCTCGCCGCCGAACTGCTTTGTCGAAACAACGGTGTTGTATGTATGCATGGCTGTCTGCATTATTGTCGTTTTTTTTCCGTCACGATACGCCGTCAATGCATTGACACCATCGAGAACAATTTCAACTTTTCCGTTCTCGTTAAT
>JAEWVL010000494.1 GCA_023396665.1 Spirochaetota bacterium | reverse complement strand
GTTCAAAACAGAGCGCCGCCTATTTTTTTGATTGTCTGCGAACTTCGGTACAATGTCCGGAATTTGTCAGACGAGCCGGGCCGCCCGCCGGGTGCAAGGTGCTTGCAATACACGAATCAAAAACGATGGAGGATATATTTAAAACGGTATTGCCCTTCAGTGTTAATCATTCAAGCGAGCTGCTCTTTGCACAGGCATCCGCAATAAGCGATTATTCCCTTGAAGTTGAAGAAACGCTCATGTTCTCCGGATCGGGATTATCATCGGCTATGCGCATTTCTCCAAAGAAAATGCTGGCTGTATTACAAGACTGTTATGAATCACCGATTTATCCCGATGGATTTTCCGTATTGCTGGATCCCCATGATTGCGGATACTCCGCACAGGACAGATTGCCGCAAATCATTGCCAAAAGGATCACGGCGAAAACGGGTTCACTCGCATATGTCCTCGCCCTTTGCGGTCGCACATGTAGCGATTCAGGGGAAGAGCTTCTTTTTGTCATTATGGCGACTGATTTTCAATTGCGCAAACAATACGAATCAGGTGAAGCGAAAGCATCGGATGCGAAGCGGTGGCAGCAGCAACATCTCGACGATCAGGCCGTATTCCTCACTCACGTTCAACAGCTCTGATTACTTGTTCAGATCACCTTCTCTCCGCTTCTTTTTATGGATTTTCCGGAAAATAGTACAATTTTTTTAGCATTTTGCATTTCTGAAACGTCTTTCATATGCGAGTTCACTGTTTATCGTATACCAATCAGAAAACGGAATGTAATTATGCTTTCGCAACTCACATCTATCGGCATCAATGGAATCGAGGCCTTCCTCGTTCGCATAGAAGTTGACACCATCAGAGGACTTCCCGGTTTTACTATTGTGGGACTACCCGATTCAACCGTGAAAGAATCACGTGAACGAATCCGTTCGGCCATTGAAAACAGCGGCTACGAGTTTCCCCCGAAACACTTCGTGGTTAACCTTGCGCCCGCAGGTTGGAAAAAACAGGGATCAAGTTTCGATCTGCCCATAGCCCTTGCAATTCTTTTTGTTTCAGGTCAGATAGCGCATATACCGTCTTTTCCGATTGTCGGCGAGCTGTCTCTGGATGGTGCTGTACGATTTGTTCCCTCGACACTTGCACTTGCGCTTTATTGCGCCAAGAGCAAAATTGAAACACTCATGGTACCCTACGAAAACCGTGATGAGGCTGCATCGATTAGTGAGGTGGCAGTATTGCCTGTGCTGTCGCTTCGTGAAGCATGCGCTGCTGCCTGCGGAAAGGGAAGCTTTTATAAGTCAAGACCGATACAGCGCACGGAAAATTCTCATTTTGATTTTGCCCGTATCGCAGGCCAATACCAGGGTAAACGTGCACTGGAAATAGCAGCTGCGGGATTTCACAACATGATCATGTACGGACCGCCCGGTGCGGGAAAAACAATGCTGGCAAGAGCACTTCCCTCGATAATGCCCGACCTCGACAAGGAACAGGTAATAGAAACATCGATAATACACTCATGTTCCGGCAAGGGACGAAGCGACGGACTGGTGCGAACACCACCCTTTCGCTCACCACACCACACATCTTCACCGGCATCAATAATAGGCGGCGGACAGGTTCCGGGTCCGGGAGAGGTAACTCTCGCTCATAACGGAATTCTTTTTCTGGATGAAATGACGGAATTTTCATCACAGGCGATACAGACACTGCGGCAGGCTCTTGAGGACGGTGAAGTTACCGTTGCCAGAGCCATGGCCTCTTATCGCTTCCCCTCACGCTTTATGCTTGTAGGCGCATGCAATCCCTGCCGATGCGGCTATATTTTTGACCATTCGATCCCCTGCAGCTGCACCGATAAGACAATCGCAGCCTATTACACCAAGATAGCCGGCCCCTTTCTGGACAGAATCGATATCGAAGTCTATGTACCGCGTATCGAACACATTGATCTGCTGAAACGAAATGACGAAGAACCGTCTGAGAAAATTCTCATGAGGGTCACTCGCGCACGTGAAATGCAGGCGATACGTTATTCTGGTAAAAATATCAGGTACAATTCACAGGTATCGGGAAGCGATATCGCATGGTGGGGAAAACTGGATGCGAAGGCGGAGCAGTTCCTGCTCACCGAGGGTTCACCCCTCAATTCGGCGAGATCATTTTTTAAAATAATTAAAATTGCGCGTACGATTGCCGATCTTGAAGGCTCGGAAACGGTCAGAACAGAGCATATTGCGGAGGCACTGGCATTTCGCAATATGCAAAAGCGTTATGAAAAATTACATTTATTCAAATAAGAGAACCTCTGAAAATTAACTTTTGATGTTCCCTTGTGATCGCAAAGCATGGTAAAAATCAGCATTTTTCATTTTTGATATAATGGAAATGCTGATTTTTAGAGGCAACCATAAATGATTTAATCAATGAGCCGATGTGTTTATGATCAGACGAACCATGTTTTCTTCTACAAGCAGCTGTTGTGAGATATCATTTGCCGACCAGCCCTTCTCAGAAAGTTCTCGTATGGTTTTGACAATCTTGTCAGACACATTGGGACTGATCTTGAGTTCGGGATTCATTTTTTTTGTAATAAGGTTATCAGGCTCTACCGTTTGAATAAACTGCGAGAACTGCTGCATCTTTTTATCGGTACGCTCGAACATCTCTTTCAAGCGGTCATCGGTAATGTCTATTTCTGCGCGCATATTCTCGATTTTACGTATCATCGCCTGAATCTGTTCAACACGTTTCTCCATATACTCGGAGAGGCTGTCGATTTCGTTAAAGCGATCCTTGAGCACCGCGATTTCATGTTCTTTCGTTTTCAGCAGATGAGTGGCCTCTTCAACCGATTGCAGATATTCCCGCATCTTGTTAACCCGCGATTCGCTTTTTTCCATCAGCGTCTGAAAACCGGAGATTCGTTTGTCAACTGCGGCAACGGTCTGCTCTATGCGATCAACAGTCGAAAGATGAGAAGCAAGATGATTTTCAAGATCTCTTACCTCTTCAATTTTTCTGTCGATGACTGCAAACTGCGTGTTCACCTGGTCAAGCCGTGTTGAGACTTTATTGACCCGCTCCTGACTGTCGGTTATGAGCTCGGCCTTACCCGACACGTCCTGGGCGATATCGAAAAGAGCCTGAATATCATACGAAATATGCTGCAGTTTTTCGCGCTTGGAAGAATACAGTTTCAGCTCTTTCTCAAGCTCGCGGCGGGCGTCACGGAATTCGTCCATTTCGGAAATGAATCCCTCCAGCTCCGCAGCCTCGCTCTTTGAGCGCTCGATCGCACTGTTGAATTCCACGATCGCCTTGTCGACACGCTCCATCATTTCATCGGTACGGGCGAAGACGCGATTTGATTTCTCGTAATTCACTATCTCGCTGCGCAGTTCGGTCAGATGCGATTCGAACTCGTTATACATGATCCGGGCTTTCTCGTTTTTCGCGTCCACCGCCGCATACTCCGAGCGGAGGGTTTCGATATGATCACGAGCCGCCTCGTTGAGACGCTCCTCGGCCTGATGGTATTTGTCGGAAAACTCATCGATTATTGTATGGAGCTTCTCGGCTTCACGATGCGCCTCTTTCACGATCTCGTCCTTCTTGGCGAGTGAATGCAGCGAAAGTTCATCCATTGAAGTGCGGATTTTTTCTGTCTGATCCTCGAAACTGTTTATCAGGCGGGTACGCGTCTCGTTAAGAGTGGTTTCGAGATTATTAATCTTCGAAAACATCTGACCGACTTCAGTTTCGGCTTTCTCGAGAAGATCGCTTTTCTGATCCTCGAAATCGCGCACCGTTTCTTTCACCTTTTCATCGAGAAGACGGGACTCGCGTTTGATTTCGTCAAACATGTTCGATTCGATTCCCGATACGGTCGATTTGAGTTCCGCAACCCGTGAGGAAAGCTGATCGACCTCCACCGCGACACGGGATACCGTCTCATTCTTCGCACTGAGAATTTCCGTACGAAAAGCAGTGACCGTATCCTCAAGAGCGACAACACGATCCTGAATTTCGGTAAAAACCTTTCTCTCGGCGCCTTCAACGCGCTGCTCTATCTGTGAGACGGCTTTTGTCATCGCGTCTATCTTGGCACGGGTCTGCTGCATGACGTTCTCACCTGCAGCGCTGACATTGCGCTCCATCGCGGTCAATGCGCGGGTAAAGTCGCTTTGCAGCTCAGCCACCTTATCCCTGGCCTGTGTGATAATCTCACCCTCGCTGCCGGCTACGCTTTCGCGAATGCGCTGCAGCTCGGCGACAAGCTCGCCCGTTATTTCCTGCGAACGCTCGCGGAGACGCTCATTAAACTGAGAGAACAGGGCTCCGTTGTTTTTTTCAAGCTGCGCCATCGATTCGTTGAGAGCGTTGATTTTATTGATAAAAGAACCGAAGTTATTCTTGACGCTCTCGATGTATCGAACCTGACGATTGACCTGATCGGCAGCGTTTGATGCCGCCCTCAGCTCCTCTTCGACTTTTGCAAGATTTTCACGGCCGCTGTCAAGGTTGGTGATTCGTTTTTCGATATCATCGATCGAGCTT
>JAEWVL010000445.1 GCA_023396665.1 Spirochaetota bacterium | reverse complement strand
CGACATGTGAGCGCGGATGCTGTTCGTTGCTTTGCCGCCGGCGGCGACCTGCGCCTAAGGGCACTTTGAAATGTGCGCCGCCCGCCTTCGCCGCTGAACCGCTTACTATCCTGTCGATTTTTTCAGTAAAATCAATAGTGTTGCCGAACAGGGATATCCCTCCACCAGTGAAAATTTTATTTCCGAACCTTTTTTGACAGCATATATCCACGCAGTACCTTATTAATGGAAGTCTGATACCGCGAACTTTGCCTCTGAAAGAATGAAACAACGTCTGAATCAAGACGTATATTAACGGTCACTTTCTTCGGTACTTCATGATCTTCAAGAAAATCGACCGGACGAATAATGTCAAAAAAGGTGTCTTTAGTGAAGTCCATTTCAGGAATATCAGAGCAATCAATATCCTCGTCCTTTATTGCATTAATTCTGTCAAATTCCGCTTTACTCGGTTTTCGGGCTTTCTGTATTTTCATGATAGAATAACCTTTCTTTCTTTTTTGCTTTTCGTGCAGAAATAATACGTATCGTACCTTTCCTGTATGTCACAATGACAGCTAATACGAGTTCCTTGCCGCCAAATACCAGTTTTCCATAAGCTATATACCTGACTTCTTTATAGTATTTCCGAGTGTCAGTTAGCATAACATCCGTATTGTCGAAAACAGACGCTGCGACATCAAAAGGTATCAAATGTTTTTGAATGTTTACCAGATTTTTATTTTCGTCCCATTCAAAGTTCATGATAATCCTAACATAACAAACGTATATACATTTGTCAATCTTAATGCGGTGTTTGACAATCTGCGTATCAGCACTCACGAACCTTCCGATCTCCGCATCATAGTAGCTGGCATTGAAATACATCAAAGCGGTTCGGTCACTTTCATGTGTGTTGAATTTCGATCTGAAGGTATCGTCACCGGCGACTGCCGTTTCGCCGTAGGGGCGATAGAGCATGCGTGACTGCACGTCACCGTTGCTGTTCGTGATAAACCAGTTGTCTTAAAAATCAAACAGTGCAATCTTCTTTCTCCGCTCCGCGGATTGAGCAGGATGCTCGAAAATAGGCGTGAAACGCCGGTGATATATCCGCGTATACGCCGTAGGAGTCAGCGGGCTTCTGTGAATGAACAGCATGTCGCTGTGCATGCGTAATGCAGGAGGCATAGGACGGTTCTCTGCACAGGAGGTGCAAATAAGAGAACCGTCAGGTCACAATGAAGCGACATGCGTATATGTGTTTTATCATAATCGAAGTATTTTTGCCGAGTTCTTTGCTTGCCCAAAGAACTCGGCGGAAGAAAGGGCGCCGCTCGCCGCGGGGGCTTGCGTGCAAAACTTTCGAGCCGATGCTTTCCACATCGGTCTTCGAAAGCTGCTTACGAATGTGAAACGCCTCATTTGCCATCCATGGCAGGCGTTTCACCTGCGCCATCGTAGCTGACGGGTGTGATGCTTCGCATCACGGGTTTCGGTGTAATTTACTTGTGACTGAATACAGCACATTTTCATCTCATAGCATCACAAGCGGGGTAAGGGCCCTACCGAAGGTGAATTTTGCTCCCTTTGTATATATCTGCTTACCAAAATTATAGAGGCAGAACAGCATCAACAGAACAAGAGCGACAAAGACAAGATTGTGCGGTGTCTTTCGATCAAGCAAGTGGGCGGAGAGACAGTAGTACGCGTAGTGCGCGAAAGCGCAGTGTGTTTTCAAAGAGCTTTGTATGAAAACCGCAAGACAAAATCCGTTATATCTTGATCTTTAACTATCCAGTGATCAGTAAATAAATTTCTCAATAGGATTTTCCAGCCTTCATATACCCTTCCGGGTTTTGGATCATCATGAATTTTCCATTTTTTTCTTTGTCTTCTACCAGATAGATGTTGTATTCAAGATTGGTTTGATCAAGCAACTCAAAATTGAGTTCGAGATCGAGTTCGTTAATGACAAATGAAACTTTATCACCATCATCCAAACCTGCCGATTGTTCATAATCTGTTGAGACTCCGGGTTCTATATCAGTAAAAATTTCATTATTTCTAATGGAAACGTTGTTGATTATATAATCAGTGTTATTCGTCACCCTGAATACAGATGGGCCGTTCGAGCAATTCACAAACATCAGTATTATTGTAATAATTAGTATTTTTCCCATATACCCACCTTAATCTTTCAACTCAAAACATATTGAATAATGGCCATCACAATCATTTACTACTGCAGTATAACTTTGATCATCAATTTTTTTAGGATTAATTTGACAGCAAAATTCCACGCCGCCGATTTTTATTTCAATTTCTTTCGGCAAATCGCCAACGGTTGATTCCGCATCTGTAATTGATCCCGGCAATACATTGCCCCAAAGGATATCAATTATCCTAATAAACTCAATTTGATCCTTCGACTCATTTTGAATCGAATACGTAATACTTGTTTCACTGACATCGTCAACATCAACAACTTCACAGGATATGACAAGCAAGACCATCAAGAACAACACAGCATTTCTCATAAACCATCCTAATCACTGGCTTTATTATTAAAACACAAAATAGCACACACTTCCTATATAAAACAATACAGGGCTCCGATTTTCACAAATGTTTCCAGCATACTCGTGTAATCTGATTTATAATCTCCCCAGAAACTGAACCCGACATCACAAAACAGACGGCTGTTAACATAAGGCCAAATACCTGAGTAAAGCATCAGACCAAGACCAACGCCACAGGAATACGCCTTACTTACTTTTTGAAATTCCGGATCAATTTTTTTTCCGCCTCATTAACATGATAGGTACCTACACTAACATTATCTGACGAATAACGCCGAACGGAAAGAACTGGTTTGAGCGAGATGCCCGCCATATCATTATCGATAAATATTTCCGGACCAAAATCTAATTTGTATGATATCCATTTTTTTCCGTTCTTATCATAAGCGAGATTTGTATAAAGCCCGATTCCGACATTCGTGTCGTAAAACCCCTGTCCTT
>JAEWVL010000153.1 GCA_023396665.1 Spirochaetota bacterium | reverse complement strand
TGCATGATTCTTTTGTTCACAAAGAATACAACCTGATAACAGCGAAGGGGGTATCGTATGAGATATTTTGCACCGGGTGATCGGACAAAAGCAAAGGTAACCGCCTTGCATGCAAAGGAAAGAAACGTGATGACTTCAGTTGGTGTGGTACTGGTTCTGGCGCTGCTTTTTACTTCGTTCTCTCTTTTCGCCGATAAACTCAGCAACGGACTCAAAGGTGTTTCCCCCGATTGTCCGCAATGGATATTAGACAATCAGGCTGCCATAGAGGTGCGCTATCTTGATTTTGAGGGAAAGATTCGACAGGGCATCATCATAGCCGATTTCAGGCTTGCCGAGGACATACAGAAGGTCTTTCAGGTTGCGCTTGAGTCGAGGTTTGTTATACGGCAGGTGCGTCCGGTAAACGAATTCGGCTGGGACGATTTTGTCTCGATGACCGAAGACAATACGTCGGCTTTTAATTACCGCACCGTACCGTTTTCGAAATCGCTCTCCAATCACGCCTACGGTTGCGCGATCGATATTAATCCAAGAGAAAATCCCTATTACAACGATGGAAAAATTTTTCCAGAAGGGGCGGGCTACGATATAAAAGCTCCGGGCACGCTTGCAGCGGATCATCCCGTTGTGATTGAGTTTAAAAAACGGGGTTGGCGCTGGGGCGGAGACTGGAAGTCGAAAGATTATCAGCATTTTGACAAGCGTCTGCTTCGCGAAAAGGCTGATGGAAACAAGAGATATTATTCCTGGAAGTGAGCATGATGGCCAGAGCGAAAAAGTTTAGCAAAGACAAGAGCAGGCATGTAACCGACGAGGTGTTTAACGCGTCATCACACATGGCCGCCGCACTGTTCTCTCTTTTCGGAACTGCGCTGCTTATAGTCAAATCGGCACAGGAGCTGAAAGTCTGGCATATTGTCGGCTTCGCCATTTACGGGCTGACGCTGTTTGGTGTTTTCTTTTTCAGTACACTGCATCACGGGGTGAACGCGAAGGCGAAAACCGAGGCTTTATTGCGCAAATTTGATTACCTTGCTATTTTCCCGCTGATAGCCGGCACGTATACGCCGATGTGTCTTGTTTTGCTGAGAGATTCTTTTCTCGGATGGACGCTTTTCGGTGTTGTATGGGCGGCCGCATTTGTCGGCATTGTTCTGCGCGCCTCTATTGACAAGATTCCCCATTGGGTTCTTAACACGCTTTATATCGCCATGGGCTGGCTTGGCGCTGTTATCGCTTATCCCGTGTATAAGAGTTTTTCGTTTTCAGGGCTCTGTTTATTTGTCGGCGGGGGGATACTCTATACTGTCGGTTTCATGATTTTCAGCAGTGAAAAACCGAACCCTGTTCCGGGCCGATTCGGTTTTCACGAAATATGGCACATTTTTGTCATTCTCGGCGCGCTGAGCCATTATCTTCTGATGTATTTCATGATTCTTCCGCTGGCCTGAAGTCTGATTAGTGCAAGCGGGTGATACACGGCTAAGGTATTTATTCAACCGTGAAATGCTATACTTCTTCGCGCTTACCGATAGACTTTTGAAAGCGGTATCTTTCCGCTTGAGAAAAATACTGCAACAGACTGATTATATGCTCAGCCCGGTTCTTATCCGGGAAACTCAATGACAATGCCGGAACCTTTATCGCGTTCTATGCGGCATCTCCCGTTTAATTGTTTGGTTAATGTGTTCACAAGCATCAATCCAAAGCCTTTGGTATTTTCAAATGTAACCGACTCGGGAATGCCGTTGCCGTCATCATGAATTGTCAAACAGAGATTCCTTTTTCCCGCCTTATCCGTTTCCCGCACAAAGAGTGTAATCGTTATGGTGCCGTTTTGTTTTCCTTTGAATGCGTATTTCATGATATTTGTCAGCAGCTCGTTGACAATGATGCCCAGGGCTTGCAGCTTGTTGACTTTTAAACGGGTTTCGCAAATTTTCTTTTCGACTTGCAGGTCTATTGTTCTGGGGAATAACTCAATTACCTTGTCGATGAGATCGTCAAGATAGTCTTTCGTGGATATTTCCTCGTAACTCATAGACTTGTACAGCTGATCATACAGTACCATCATGCTGGTGATTCTGTTCGCCGCATCATTTAATGCGCTGATGCCGGCCTGTTCTTCAATCGATGCCGCTTGTAAGTTCAGAAGAGTCATGACGGTGTTCATATTGTTTTTTATCCGGTGGTGCACCTCTTTGAGAAGCAGGTCTTTTTCTTTTAAAAGAGATTCGATTGTGTTTTCGTATTGTATGCGCTTGGTAATGTCGTGAAAGGTGTATATTCTTCCGTAGTGCTGCCTGTTTTCACCGTACACAGGGGACGAATATCTTTCAAACACTCTGCCGTCAGTCAGTAGCAGTTCATCTTTCGTAATTTCATCGGGATGTTCCCGCTGATATTTGATTTCGGTCATGAACTGTTCAGGATTTTTTGTCATATGCATGACATGCTGAACCTGTTTCATCCCGTCAGGATCATCAATGATCTCCTGCGGTATTTTCCACATTTCTTCGGTTCTTCGGTTTTGCAGCACCTTATTTCCTCTTGCATCGACAACAAGAATGCCGTCATATGCCGAGTTTGCGACTGCATCGAGAAACATCAGTTTTGTTTGCAGGGTATTGATGGTTTGTTGTAACTCAAGATTACTGTTATCGAGGTTTTGATTATTTTCGGCCGGCTTTGGTTTTGAACGATGCAGTCGTAATGCCGTCCTGATCGCCGCATCCAGCAGCGCATCATCGGCCGATTTTGACACATAGCCGCAGGCGGGAACTGTTTCTGTTTTTCTGATAGTTTCCGCATCAGCATGAGCTGTTAAAAAAAGAATCGGCAGGTCGTGTTCCTTAAGAATCAATTCTGCAGTTTCAATGACGTCAATGACCGCGCCGGGATCGGTATCAATCAGAAGCAGGTCGATGATCCCGCTGTCTTGCGCTTTTTCAACTGCATCGTTTCCAGTAATTGCGACAATAGTCCGGTAACCGAGTTTTTCAAGTTCACTTTTCATGTTGTCGACTTGTGTCGTTGCATTGCTGATAAGAAGTATCTGTT
>JAEWVL010000491.1 GCA_023396665.1 Spirochaetota bacterium | reverse complement strand
GTTTTTTCCCGGGGTGTAGACAGTCAGCCTCTATCTGGCCGCCGAATGGCGTTATTTTGTTGTCCCTTTACTTATATTTGTATAGAAATGTTTGTTTAACTTATACACAAGAAGGTGTGTCATGGGTTCCGATAACTCCAATGTAAAATATATACTCAAGAGGGATGGACGTCTCACGGAGTTTTCTCCCGAAAAGATAACCAAGGCGATATTCAAAGCTGCGAAGGCGGTTGGCGGAACAGACCATGAAAAAGCGAAAGAAATCACCGATTCGACCATCGGTATTCTTGAAATAATCTACAAAGACGGCCGAATTCCCACCGTAGAAAACGTGCAGGATCTTGTTGAAAAGATTCTCATTGAGAAGGGTCATGCGAAAGTCGCAAAGGCCTATATCCTGTATCGCGAACAGCACCGAAAACTTCGTGAGAACCGTGATCTGTTTAACGAGGGAATGGCGCTTATCGAGAATTATCTTGACCGCTCCGACTGGAGGGTGAACGAGAACAGCAATATGAGTTTCTCGCTGCAGGGACTCAACAACCATTTAGCCTCTGCGCTGACCGCGAAGTACTGGCTCGAGCGAATATATCCTCCCCAGATCAGCAAGCTTCATAACGATTGCGATATTCATCTGCACGATCTTGGGCAGCTGTCGGCCTATTGCGTCGGCTGGGATCTTCGCGATCTTCTTGTCGCCGGCTTTGGCGGTGTGTCGGGGAAAATCGTCAGCTCTCCGCCGAAACATTTTCGCACGGCCCTCGGACAGGTGGTGAATTTCTTCTATACGCTGCAGGGTGAATCGGCAGGGGCACAGGCCTTCGCCAATTTTGACACCTATCTTGCCCCCTTTATCCGATATGATAAGCTCGATTACAAACAGGTTAAGCAGTGTCTTCAGGAATTCTTCTTTAATATGAATGTTCCCACGAGGGTCGGATTTCAGACTCCTTTCACAAATGTAACCCTGGATCTCGTCGTTCCATCAACGATTGCGGATGATTATGTTGTAATCGGCGGAAAGGTGCAGGATAAACAATATCGGGACTTTCAAAACGAAATGGATGTTTTCAATCGCGCTTATGCCGAGTGCATGCTCGAAGGCGATGCGATGAACCGTATTTTCACTTTTCCCATACCGACCTATAACATATCGAAGGATTTCGACTGGGATAACGAGAACCTGAAATCGGTGTGGGAAATGACAGCACGTTACGGGATTCCCTATTTCGCTAATTTCGTCAACTCTGACATGAATCCGGAGGATGCCCGCTCGATGTGCTGCCGGCTGCGGCTCGACAACAGGGAACTTCGATCGCGCGGCGGCGGCCTTTTCGGAGCGAATCCGCTTACCGGCAGCATCGGTGTTGTTACCATCAACTTGCCGCGACTGGCCTACAAATCTTCTGACAAGCGGGAATTTTTTGACAATCTCGCATTGCTGATGGACCAGGCCCGTGATTCGCTTGAGATCAAACGCAAGATGCTGGAAAACTTTACGAAGTTCAACCTGTATCCCTACACAAAACATTATCTTCGCGATATTTACAAGCGCAACAAGCAGTACTGGTTGAATCATTTCTCGACGATCGGGCTGATCGGTATGAACGAGGCCTGTCTTAATCTGCTTGGAACGGGTATTTCAGAAGAGAAGGGCTATCTTTTCGCCATCGAAGTTCTTGACTATATGCGTGAGCGTATCCGTGCATATCAGGAGGAGACGGGTAATCTCTATAATCTTGAGGCGACTCCCGCCGAGGGGGTTACCTACCGCTTTGCGCGCAAGGATAAATCGGAGTTCGCGGACATCATCACCGCCGGTCAGGATGAACCCTATTATACCAACTCTGTGCATCTTCCCGTCAATTATACTGATGATATCTTTGAAATTTTCGAGCATCAGGATGAGCTGCAGACCAAATTTACCGGTGGTACCGTCGTTCACGCCTTTCTCGGTGAAAACATTGAAGATCCCTGGATGGCCCGCTCGCTCGTGCGTAAGATAGCCGAGAATTTCCGTCTGCCGTATTTTTCTCTGACACCGACATTCAGCATTTGCCCTGTACACGGTTATATACCGGGTACGCACAGGTTCTGTCCGTACGAACATTCTCCCGAAGACCTGGAGCGCTATGGTATAGACGCGAACGAAGAGGATGCTGTCGCCACCAAGAGAATTCTGCCGTCGGCAAATTAAGTATCCCCCCGTGCCCGGCCGATATACTGTCTTCGCCCGGGCGTTCCGGGCGAGTTCAGAGTTACTTTCGCAAAAAAACGCAAGGAGAATCGACGATGAAAAAAGTGCCTGTTGAGGTATATTCCAGGGTTGTCGGCTATTACCGCCCGGTTTCACAGTGGAACAAGGGAAAGCGTGAGGAATTTTCTGAACGAAAAGAGTCAATGCCATCAGTTATGACCATTGAAAAAGCCTGATACCTTTTCATGCTGAGGATTTTGTGAAATTTTCCGGATTTATCAAGACATCGCTTATAAATTATCCCGATAAGATCTGCTCGGTGGTTTTTACCGGCGGCTGTAATCTGTGCTGCGCATTCTGCTATAATAGAGAGCTCGTTTTGAACCCGCAGCAGCTTGTTGATGAAGACAGCGTTCTTGCCCATATCGCGAAAAGAAAGCAGATGGTGCCTGCGATTGTCATCTCCGGCGGCGAGCCGGCCATTCATGATGATTTGGGTTCATTTCTTGAAAAACTGCGCAGTATCGGGGTGTTCATCAAGGTGGATACAAACGGGTTTTTTCCGGAGAAGGTCAAAGAATGGATCGATAAATCGCTCGTAGATTACATCGCCGTCGATATAAAGACCAGTCCCGGCAAATACCCGCAGTTAACGGGCACCGATGTCGATTTTTCAGTGGTGGCCGAAACGGTCGCAATTCTTCGAGGCAGTAGCATCGATTATGAATTGCGTTCGACTGTAATTCCCGGATTTTTTGACGAGGAGGGAATCGATTCGTTGGGATCACAGCTGGGACGTGTGAAAAAATGGTTTTTACAGCAGTATGTTAACGAGCACACGATAGATGCCGCATTTGAACATATTACGCCCTGTTCGAGAGAGCGGCTTATCGAACTTTCCGCTGCGCTTCTCCCTTATGCGGATCACTGTGAAGTCCGCGGTTTATGAAAAAAGGGCCGTTTGCGCCTCTTCGTATCCCCCCGCATCTTTTTAGATACTTCGTTCGTACTTATGTCGCAAAATGTTCTGAATATTGGCCTTTTACGATGATATGCGGCAATTTTTAGCGTATATCCCAAATTTTAATTGAAACTTTTCCACTTTTATTTTAAAGTTCATCTGATATCAAGGAGGACGTTGTATGCGTTTACACAGAAATGTATTGTTATACTTCTTACTGGTTCTTTCGCTTGTCGTAGCGGCATGCGAATTCAAGGTTCCTGTCACAGAAATGACAAATGCGAAGATGAAGATAAAAGAGGCTGAGGGATACAATGCCGAGAAATACGCTCCCGCAGAACTCAATGGCGCAAAGCGGAAGCTGCTCGAATGCCATACTTTTCTCGCTGACGGAAAGGTCGAAGATGCAAAAAAGACTGCGAACGAGTCCCGCACTCTTGCTCAGGCTGCCATAAACAAGACACTTCCGGCGATGGCAACCGAGTCTATCAACGAAGCCAATGCCGCGCTGGCTGATGCGAAGAACTCACTGGCCGACCGTTTTGCGGCCGATGACTACAACACCGCAAAATCGTCGCTTGACCAGTCACGAACCCTTTTCAGAGGTGCAAAGCACTACGATGCGCATCTCAAGGCACAGGAAGCCAAAGAGCAGGCTATAGCCGCCAAGGCCAAGGCTCTGCAGGCCATACCGCAGATTCGCCAGGAGGCGAATGCCCTTAAACAGGCCATTACCGATGCAAAACAGCGACGCGCTGCACGCAGTGCCGGTGCTTCACTCAATCAGGCCGAAACCGCAATTGACGCTTCGATTCAGAAGCTCGAAGCCAATGATCTGGCGGGCGGATACGATTCGATGCAGCAGGCAAAACAGCTTTATGAAACGAGTGTTCCGCGAATTGCGGCGGCACAGCTTAGCGCTGCGCAGCGAGCAATTTCACAGGCACAGCGCTCAAGTGCTGATATATTCGCCCAGGCGGATCTGAACAAGGCGAATGCAGACTTACAGGCTGCCCGTTCGCTCAATACAGAGAAAAAATATCTTGAGTCAGCCAAAAAAGGTGAAGAAGCCGAGGATGCGGCGAAGAAAGCCGAGCAGACTGCCGTTGCACAGATTCCGACGCTGCAGACAAAGATCGCTTCACTTCGCGACAAGATGAACGAGCATAAGATGCAGGGCGGCAACGAGTATGCACCCGAAGATCTCGCTGTGATGGACAGCTCTCTGAATGCTGCGACAACAAGCCTTCAGGGGCGTCGTATTCCCCAGACGCTTCAGAATATTGCCAAAGCCGAAGAGGCTTTGAAAAATGCTGACCAGAAGGGAAGAAAATATCTTCTTAACAAGAAGATCATTGAGACAGAGCAGACCTATGCTTCGCTCCGCAACACCGAGACTGAGACATATTTTGCCGACGATCTTAACAGGATCGGAACGACAATCGAGCAGTCGCGAACCGCCTATAATAACAACAATATCGATGCTTCCGAGCAGAAGATAAATGAAGCGATAGCTTTGATCGATGCATTGCGCGTTGCTGTTGAGCGCCGCCGTCAGGAAAGCGGAGTTGCTACCGAACCGCAAGTTTCTGCACCGGTAACCGATGAAGAGGGCTTTCCGAAAGAGTACACCGTTGTTCTCAACAGAAACGATCGTGATTCGCTTTCGAAGATAGCGAAACGTTTTTACAACAATGCCACCTTGTGGCCGCTGATATACACTGCGAATCGTGATAAAATCAAAGATCCTGACATGATTTTTCCGGGGCAGACTTTCACAATTCCGTCAAGGAATCAGGGTGCAAATCAGCCGACTGGTTCTACGGTGACGCCGGGTAATAACAACGAAGCGACACTTCCAAGAGAAGACCGTTAAGCGTTAATCGGATAAAAATATGCGTACTTTTTCTATCGGGAGAAAACTTTGTTTTCTCCTTTTTCTTTTTCTTTTTCAATTTTCCCGGGTTTTTGCCCGTGATATTAATCTTGATGAGATTTATATAAACAACAAACAGGGCAATCTCGCCCGTCTGTTGAGCCTGAAACACAAGGCTTATCAGATACTCAAGTCGACTCCGGTTGATGATAATGTCATTTATTCCGGATGGGTATCGGGCAACCGGCTCGTCTATGTGAAAGAGTATATGAATGCCGGGACCAATGAGATATACGAGTACTATCCCGCATCCAGAATACGAAAAAGAATCGCGTCGATCCGGGGCGCTATCGTTCATACAAAGTGTGCGCTCAATGGAAAGTGTCTTTATCTGAAAATGATTCATCTTCGCGGAAATTCAATTTCCGGAGAAATTGTCGCCATAAACCTGCATAATAACGCGATTACCCGTAAACGTTCCACTGACCCTCTGCTGGATTTTACCATAAGTTATCACGGTGATTTTCTTTATTATGAGAATGCTGAGGGTATAATTGAGTTTTCACCCGATGACGGATATGAACGGTTGTTTTTACATGAACAGAAATACCGTTCCGGGATGAGTCGTAACAATGCGACCCTGGCGCTTGTTTCGCCGCTGAAAAACAAAGTGTTGCTGGTTAACGGAAGCGGCGGCACGTACAGTGCGATTGTTATCGACGGAAACAGGGAACGGGTATTGGATGGAATTACTTCTGTATCTGAATTGTGGTGGCTCGACAACAGTCGAGTGGTCTTTCGCGGGGGCGGGCTTGCAAATTATCAGATGATTGTCTTTGATACGGATACGGGCAGACAATACATTAAAAGTGAGAAGAGTCTCAATACGAACATTTCTTTTTCTCCCTTTGACCGTTATCTGGTATATAATCTCGATGGCTTGATTTCGTTCTATTTTCACCGTTTTGAGACGACAATTGTGTACCCTCTGGAGGGAGAGGACGTATTCTTTTCTCCCGATGGTGCCAGCTTTGTGTCGCTTTACCAGAAAAGGCTGTATTTGAGCCGTTATTCTTCATTACAGGACAATCAAATTGAATTGAAACGAAATGCCGCGGAAATTCTTTCATTATACAGGCGAATACAACTCTCAAAAGAGAATCTTTTGAACGATTATTCCGATGATTATATAGACAGGAAAATATCAATTTACGAGAAGGTTTCGCGTTAGTATATGGAAGATAATATTTACCTTTTTTTTGATAAAAATCCCGAGCTGCTTTTTGCGAGTATACTGCTGCTTGTTGCGGCAGTTGTGTATCTTGTGAAAAAACTCAAGAATCTCATCATTCTTCTGATGGTGCTTTTTTGCCTTGTCGGCTATTATGCGCTGAAAAATCACTATGTCGACGTTGAGACAATCACTGCTCTGAAAAAAGCGAAATCAGTTGAGGAATATAAAAGAGTGTATCATGATTTTTTGCAAAAGAAAAGTGTGGAAATTAAGCAAAAGGCTAAAGACGCAATCATCGAAACGATCAAGAAAGAGCTGTAAAGATGGCCAAAGATAAACCACTCTATCTCACAAGAACCATCCTTGTTGATGCGTTCAATCTTATGTACAAATTCAATGATATGTATCTTCTGATCGCGAAATCCAGACTCGAAGAGGCGATGGGATCACTTTTGCGCACCCTCTCCGAATACAAGGAACTCAGTTCGAGAAACATAATTGTTTTTTTTGACGGGAAAAAAAGGGAAGGCGCGCCTGTCGTTCACGAAACCGTTTACGGTATGGATGTTTTTTATTCACATGATCTCTCTGCGGATTATATGATTATGGAACATATAACACATACACTTCATCCGCGCGAATTGACAGTCATATCGTCAGATAAACAGGTGATCAGTTTTGCAAAACGGCACAGGGCATATTCTGTCAAGAGTGAGGATTTCGAAAAAATTGTCAGCGGCGTTTTGACGGCTACTGAGGCGAAAGATGAGATCGAAAAAGACGAAAATCCCGTTCTTGATGCGGAAGAGCTGGATTTCTGGTCAAAACTGTTTAGCGGAAACCTGAAAAAGAAATAAGTTCAACCCGAACCGGGAATAACTCCAATGAAATACCGGTCAAATTCACTCAGGATGTAATCATTCCGGGTTTCATGACGTGTCTCCAAAAAAATTGCAGCTTTTCTTCGTTTGAATTGGAGCTGTTGCTGCTGCGCTACTCTTTCCGCATCAATGTCAGCAATTCGCCGAGCGGCAGGGGCTTCGAGAAATAATACCCCTGAAGAATGTCGCAACCCTGCTTTTTCAGGAAAGAGAATTGTTCTTCCGTTTCCACCCCTTCGGCAATAACTTCGCAGCCAAGATTATGCGCGAGATCAATCATTGTTCGCACGAGCATCGCCGATGCCTCGTTTTCAGTAACGTCATCGACGAAAGATTTGTCAATTTTTATCGCTTTAAGGGGAAAGGTCTTCAGCTTTGCCAGTGAAGAGTAGCCTGTTCCGAAATCGTCAATTGAAATCGAAAAACCCATTTTCTCAAATTGGTGCAGTTTTTCAACAGCGATATCCATGTTGTCGAAAAGGGCTGTTTCGGTAATTTCTATTTCAAGATTATTGACCGGTACGGTCGATATGTGCAGTATGTGCTTGATGTTGTCAATGAAATCGTATTGAGAAAATTGAACCGGAGAAATATTTATATTCATTTTGATATCAGCTTCGATTCGATTGATCTCAACGAGATCTTCGCATGCCCGCTCAAACACGAAATATCCGATTTCCACGATAAGGCTGTTTTTTTCCGCGATGGGGATGAACTCTGATGGCGGAACAAACTCGCCCCTTCTGTTTTTCCATCGAAGCAGCGCCTCAAGCCCAATGATTTTCCCTTCAGTGTTGACGAGAGGTTGGTAGTAAAGCTGAAACTCCCTTGAAGCATGAGCCTCGAAAAGTTCCTTTTCGAGCTGATATCGCTGAAGCATGTCGGTGTTGACCCTGTCGTCGTAATAACTGAAAGTGTTCCCCCCCCGCTCTTTGGCCATGAACATTGATAACTCGGTTCTGTTTATCAGCACTTCTGATTCTGTACCGTCGAATGGATAAAAACAGATGCCGACGCTCGATTGCAGCCGTACTTCGCTTGCATCGACAATAAAGGGCAGCGAGAATATCTCTTTTGTT
>JAEWVL010000350.1 GCA_023396665.1 Spirochaetota bacterium | reverse complement strand
TGAACATAATTATTCAAATGCTTTTGCGGAAGGCCTGAACAACAAAATACGAGTCATTCAAAGAATGGCTTATGGGTATAAAGATTTCGAGTATCTAAGGTTGAAAATATTTCAGCAATTCAATTTTTTTAGAGATATTCGCTCAGTTTATGATTGTCTCTGAATCCCAAAAAACTGGAAAGAGGCAAATATCTTATTGGAATTGATTCTTTCCAATAACAAGTAAATAGCATTGTTTCTACAACATATGCATCCAGTTCATCAAAATATTTGCTTTCTTTGAACAGTTTGTTGAATTGGGCCGAGTGTTCATGTCGCAAGCACAGATAAACGCAATGAAAAATAATAAAAACATTTTTAAACTTCGCACGTAATTACTCCTGAAGATTATATCAAATATGTACTAATAATCATTAGTATTGTCCCGTATATTTTAATATTCAATAAAATATCAATCGCTTTTCAATGACGTTGGAAATACTAATTATTTTTCATTATTTGGATCTGTTTTTTTACTATTCTTTCATTTTTGGCCATGGGATAAGCCAATATTCAGATGAATTACCGTCTAAATGATAAACAGTATAGTTTTGAAAATAAAAGTTAGTTTTGTATTTTGTCCAGTTTTGGTTTACTTTGCACTTTTCTTTGGTCCTTTCATATAGTATCTCGTTTAATAGAACAGAAATGGAAATCGCAAAAAGAAAACTGACGGAAATCTTGAAAAGAAAACGCCTTCCAGTTGCAAATTCATAATCAACTTCTTTCAAAGTAATATGATGAATAACATACTCACTTTTATCAGTATTTCGCTGATATTCAACTGTACGACCTGTTACGGCTGAATCTCCAAAAAGACTTCGTGATTTGAACAATAAAATCGATAAAAGTTCGCTTTCTGAGATATGCAGTTTTTCAATTGCATTCTTGACGAGTTGAAGCCTTGATCTCGAAATACAAATGCTTGTTTCTATCATAATTATCACCCATAATGCTTGATGATATTATTACGTACAGCAAAACAAAAATGCTGATAATTTTTGAAATTCTTTGTTTTTTGACACATTAATCACGTAAAATAGCACTCAATTTATAAATTGATCTCACCATCTTAATATATACTTAATTTACTTAATAATTACTAATGTATTGACACATTTATAGTAATTGCTAACGTGCCATAGTATTTATTCAATATGAGAGGATTAAGAATGAAAGAATTCAAAATAGCGGTGCTTCCCGGTGATGGCATCGGTCCTGAAGTAATGAAAGAGGCAATCAAGGTACTTGACGCACTTACTCCTAAACTTGGTATTACTCTCAACTATGAATTTGCCGATGTTGGCGGTGCTGCCATTGACAGCAAAGGCAAAGCCCTGCCAGAATCCACCATTGAATGCTGCAAATCGAGCAGCGCCATCCTCTTTGGTTCAGTTGGTGGTCCGAAATGGGAAACATTGCCGCCGGCAGAGCAACCGGAACGTGCCGCACTGCTCCCGTTACGTAAAATATTCAATCTTTATGCAAATTTTCGTCCTGCAATCATCTTTAAAGCGCTCAAAGATGCATCCCCCCTTAAAAGCGACATCATTGGCGATGGTTTTGATATTCTTATCATGCGCGAACTTACCGGTGGTATTTACTTCGGAGAACCTAAGGGACGTGAGGGAGATAAAGCGTACGATACACTTGTTTACACAAAACCGGAAATAGTCCGTATCGCTAAAGTTGCATTTGAGACAGCTCGAAAACGCAGCAAAAAAGTAACATCTATCGACAAGGCTAATGTTCTCACATCTATGGTTTTATGGCGTGAAGTTGTTAATGAAGTAGCGAAGGGATATCCTGATATCGAACTCAATCACATGTATGTTGACAATGCAGCCATGCAGCTGGTGAAAAACCCGCGACAGTTTGATGTCCTTCTCTGCGGCAATATGTTCGGGGATATTCTGTCAGACGAAGCCTCTATGATTACAGGTTCACTCGGAATGCTTCCCTCCGCTTCACTCTCTGACGGCAGCTTCGGCCTTTATGAACCGGCGGGCGGCTCGGCACCGGATATAGCAGGCAAAGGCATCGCTAATCCGATCGCTCAAATCCTTTCCGCTGCGATGATGCTCAAATACAGTTTCAATCTCGATGAGGGATATCAACGAATTTTAAACAGCGTTGTGAAGGTTCTCGACAGTGGTGTTCGGACGGGGGATATTTTTTCCGATGGCTGCCGGAAAATAGGAACTGAACAGATGGGCACTCTCATTGCTGAAAATCTTTAGTTTCATAAACAATCAAAATACTTAAACTCAATGAATTGCAAAAGATTAACAAGAAAAACCGCTTTGATTAAGCGGTTTTCTTGTTCTACAATGGCTTTACAATAATATCCGGGTATTATTTAGTCTTCTTCAATCTCCCGATAAAGAATAAGTACGTTGCCAATAATATCAACAATTTCAGCAAGGGCTTTCTCCGCTATTTTGGCGGATATCTCGTGCCTCTCTTGTTTAAAACCTATAAACCGTATTTTTATTAATCCCGATGCTGCGAGGGCGGTTTCTACAGCCTTTTCGACCTCTTCAGTCAAACCGTTTTTTCCGATCATTACGGCCGGTTGCAGATCATGAGCCCGCTCACGAAGCGCTTTTCTCTGTTTCGGTGTCATTATTCTCTCTTTTTGCTGTATATATAAACTTGATTAAGCGTCATAGTGTAACTTATTCAAATAATCCATCCGACTCTCTGAATCCGTTTAGAAATGCCGGGGCATCCATCAGCTTTTTCCCCTCGGGATGAACACTGAGTAATTCAATAGCACCCTGGGCACAACGCACGACAAGTCTTTTTTTTTGAAAACGAACAAAGCTTCCGGGAACACCGGTTGAAATCTGATTCAAAGATACTTCGTCCAATGTACAGCTGCGTATTATTTTTATCTCTTTCCCCTGCAATGTTGTCCATGCAAAAGGTTTCGGATTTAATGCCCTGATAAGATTATGAATGGAGACTGAATTGTTATCCCACCTTATACGTGAAGAATCACGGGTTATTTTTGAACAATAACTCACATTTTCCTGTGTCTGTAAAAGGGGAACATGATTATTTTCCAGCAACGAAATAGCCTTGTCAATCATAACGCTTCCCCTTTCGACGACCTCCATCATTATCTCTCCGGTATTTCTGTTACCGGCAAGATTCAGTGCTTCCTGCAAAATAATATCACCAGCATCAAGGGCTTCTGATATTGTTTGAACGCTTATTCCGCTTTGCTCCACCCCGTCGATTATAGCCGACTGAACCGGTGAGGCCCCCCTGTAAGCGGGCAAAAGGGAAGGATGTAGATTTATACTTCCCAATCTAGGTAAAGAAAAAACCTCACGTGGAATTATATGACCGTAGGAGAAAACGACAAATATATCGGCATCATAGGCAATAAGACATTCTGCCGCCTTTTCTTTTAGTAATGATTTGAATTTGTATTGAGGAATCGACAAATCTGTCGCCAACTTTGAAACCGGAGTCGGAAGCAGCTGAGAACTGCGTTTTTGAGCAGAATCAGGATTCGTAACAACAGCAACTACATCATGTATTTTCGAAATGTTCTTGAATACGGCCGCCGATTCTTCTGGAGAACCGAAATAAACTATTTTCATACACCATACTCCGGAGAGTTTCTTATGTTCGCACCGTATACTTGTTTACTGATATTTTCGAAACAATAATAGTGGTATCGTTTGCTTAAGTAGCACCTTCATACAGTATGCTTTACTGTTTAGAGAGTTTTCGAGGTTCAAATTCTTTTGATTGATTACTTGAGATGGTTATTTATACAGTATCTGCATTATTCTTATTCATTTTTTTTATCAATTTCAGCTCTTTCGTATATTCTTTTCTGATGTAGTCATCAAGGTGATCAACAAACAAAATCCCATGCAGATGATCAATCTCATGTTGCAGTACTCGTGCAAGAATGCCGTCAGCTTTTATTTCTATCTCTTTTCCGTTTTGATCCTGAGCTTCGACAACTATCTGTAAAGGCCGCATAACAGTTTCATAGATTCCAGGTACGGACAGACAACCCTCATCATAAGGGCCTGTCTCTTCGGATCTGAATTTTATCTGCGGATTGACAATTGACAAACGCCCGAGATCATATGCTTCAAGATTTATCGCAACAATCTGACCAGGTATAGCTATTTGTGGTGCCGCAAGACCTATCCCGTTGTTTTTTTCCATTATTTCGAACATTGTTTCGAATAGAAGCCTTAACTGAGGAGAAAAATCATTAACAGTTTTCGCCTCAGTTCTAAGTGTCGGGTGTCCATAATACACCAACTGAGGTTGTTGTGGATATATAATTGAATCGTGTGCAATTGAAGTCATTATACCTTCCTGTGAAAAAAACAAAATAATAAACGAACTCTGGTCCCAAAATAATAAAAATTTTCCCGTCTGTATAGTGTAGATATAATTATTTTATATATTTTCCATTTCGCCACGAGCCAGTTATTTTTTTTCCGTTTTTTAATGTCATTATTCCCTTTCCATGAAGCTCGCTGTTTTTGAAATTACCTTCGTATTTGGATCCATTGGCGTAGATCATAATACCATAACCGTCAATTTGATTGTTTTTAAATTCACCGGCATACTTAGAACCGTTGGAGAAACTCATTGTTCCACGGCCATGCATCTCTCCGTTCCTGAAAGAACCTTTATATACCCGACCATCTTTTGATCTCAGTTCCCCCTCTCCTTCAACAAAGCCATTGACAAAATGTCCTTGAACGACAGTACCGTTGCGATAGGTCATAATTCCTTCACCGTGAAGTTCACCGTCATTGAAGTTCCCCTCATATTTTGCGCCATCACGATACACAAGCTGCCCTTTGCCGTGCATGCGGTATTGTTTTAAATCACCCTCATAGACACGACCGTCAGAAAAAATTATCTTAGCCTTGGCACTTTGTTTTCCGGATTCAAAAGTCGCCTCAATTACTGTTCCGTCAGGATATATTATACGCCCTTTACCATGTCGTTTATCTTCTTGAAATTCTCCTTCATATATTATGCCGTCAGGACCGCTTTGTCGCCCCTTTCCGTCACGTAGATCATTTTTCCATTCCCCATCATATATCTCACCGTTTGCTGATGTATAAATCCCTCTTCCAACTTTACGTCCGTTTGCTAATTGTCCGATATAAGTGCTTCCATCAGGATAATGTATCGAAGATGTCTGCATGGTACTTTCACCCGCCAAAGCCGTTGTCTCCGCATGCTGAGCACCGGCACAGGAGAATAATACCATTTGAAAAGAGAAAACCAATAGTGAATATATGAATCGTTTCATCACACTCGTCCTGTCGATAACATCACATATAAACCGGATATCCTGATTTAGTGTCGTGAAAGCAGACAATTGTTACGACTGCCCTTTACCGGTACTTTAATCAGTTATCCGGCAAAGAAGCAATAATTTTTCGCTTATGTCCATAAAGAAAAGCGCTAAGCGATGAGGATCATTTTTCAGAAGTAGCTAGACTCAATGCAGTGTATACGCGTTTACTTTGAAGACTATATTTCTCTCCAGGCGATGCATTTCTGAAAGTTATGGGAATAGTCTGTCGATCTTCACGGCTGCGTTGAACCTCAAAATGAAGATGTGAACCGGTCACAAATCCACTTGCACCCGATTTTGCGATACATTGTCCCTGTTCAACACGATCACCGAGTTTCACAACAACCCCGCCCTGTTTCAGGTGAAGATATGCTCCGACAGAACCGTCATCATGTAAAATTGCGACAAGATTACCCGCATTATTTACGGTTTTCCGGTACTTTTTCGGACCACTTTTGTAATTATCCGACCATGACGCATCTACACGTATCACAGTACCCGCTCTTGCTGCTACAATATCAGATCCGATTGACATTGCAAAATCGTAGGCATACCTGGTAGTTCCCTTGTGGGAATATCGCTCGCAATTTCCCTGATATAGCAAATATGAAGCATTTTCAGGAAAAGGTAGTATATATTCAGATAAACCCGCTTCCACGTATCCTTCACACATTAAGGGAGTATTCGGATCGATTATGATCTCTTGTACAATCTGTTGCTGTGAAGCGCAATTCATGGTAAAAAGCAGCATGAACACGGCAATACTCAAAATATAAAATTTCATGAAACCTCTGCTTTGAGTGAAAAATCAAATTGGAAATCAAAATTCAATACAAGCAATTCGACACGCTGGTACTGTCTTGAACTACCCGGTTAATTCGATTCAGGTGACAAGTATTCACCGTTTTTTATTCTTACCATAAAATCGTATTTGATAAATACACCTGTACTAAAAAAAGAAAGTGTCAGTTATATTTGTCAAACATTTTTGTATCGTTTTTTGTTTATCGTACAAGTAGATTGCTAAGGAAAGTAAATGACAAATAGAGCCAAAACGTCATTTCCAGGAAATTAAAGTTTATATAGCATGAATAAAGCATAAAAAAAGGGTCAAACTTTGACCCTTTTTTTTATTTCAGCTCTGATTATTTTGTTATTCGTTGTCTTTTCTTCGTTTTTCTGCCGCAGCTTTAATGACCTTCTCCTGGACTGCCGGCGGAACCGGCTCATATAACTCAAATTCCATAGAGAAATTCGCGCGTCCGGACGAGAGTGAGCGCAGAGTCGTTGAGTAGCCGAACATTTCCATCAAGGGCACTTTCGCATCAACTTTCTGCGACCCCTTTCTGAATCTTCGCATATCACCAATCTTGCCACGGCGTTTGTTGAGGTCACCGATAACATCTCCGACATAATCATCGGGTGTATTTACTTCAACCTTCATTACAGGCTCAAGAATTTTCGGAGCGCAATTCGGGAAAGCCTTTTTAAAACACATGGCAGCACAAAGCTGGAATGCCATATCTGAAGAGTCTACAGGGTGAAAATTTCCATCAAGCAACGTTGCCTTGACATCAAGTATTTCATACCCCGCAAGAATACCTTCGACAATTGTTTTCTCAAGTCCCTTACGAACTGAAGGAATGTACTCGTTCGGAATCGATCCGCCCTTAATCATATCCACAAACTCGAAGCCCTTGCCCGGATTCGGTTCAAATCGAAGCGTACACTGTGCAAACATAC
>JAEWVL010000274.1 GCA_023396665.1 Spirochaetota bacterium | reverse complement strand
ACCGAATTCATCTTATATCCTCACATTCTTTTGATAAAATTCATTTAAAGTAAAATAAAACCACAGTATTTCCGATCTCGAATATTGGATTATACACAGGAACAACAGTCCGTCAATCAATTAATTCGTATAAACCAGAGATAGCCTGTACAGTGCGAAACGAACACGTGCACATTCTCACACGAATAGGGAGCTTACCGATTCACCCATATATATTCGTTTTATCGCTTCCGCGAAAATAGGCGCAGAAGACAAGACAGTCATGTTCTCAAGAAATTTTTCTTTGGCGATCGGTATTGAATCGGAAAGAATTATCTCTTTAAATCCGCCCTCTGCCAGCTTTTCTTTCGCGTTTCCTGACAACACCGCATGTGTCGCCAGACAGTAAACATCTTTCGCACCGAATTCTTTCAGCGCCTTCGAGGCACCGGAAATGGATCCACCGGTATCGATTATATCATCAACCAGTATGCAGTTTTTACCGCTTACTTCCCCGATGACATGCATCACCTTGCACACATTCGGCTTCGGTCTGCGCTTGTCAATTATTGCCAGGCCCGCATTAAGAATCTTCGCCATATAACGGGCCCTGTCCGTTCCCCCCGAATCAGGAGAAACAACAACACAATCGTCTATTCTCATTGAACGCAGATAGTCAAATGCGATCGGAGTGAGAAAAAGATTATCTACCGGAATATCAAAGAACCCCTGAATCTGATCCGCATGAAGATCCATCGTCAATACGCGATCGATACCGGTGACCTGAAGCATGTTGGCAACAACTTTTGCCGATATCGGTACCCGCGGTTCTACTTTTCTATCCTGTCTTGAATAACCGAAATAGGGGATAACCGCCGTTATCTTACGCGCAGATGCCCGCTTTGCGGCATCGATCATCAACAACAACTCAATTATATGATCATTCGACGGATAACAGGTCGACTGAATGATAAACACATCACAACTTCGTACGCTCTCAGCAAGTTGAACAAAACTCTCTCCGTCCTTAAAACGGGTACATACCGCTTTTGACAGGGGGATACCGACCTTTTTGGCTATAGCCTCGGCAAGTTGCGGATTTGAGCTACAGGAAAACAGCTTAAGCTCTTTCTTGCGTTTAGAAAGATCAGCCTGCATCAGAAATGCCTTCCAAAACAGCCAGTTGCTCCCTGGAGTTAACCCCTGCACCCTCAACAGGAGAAGAAACTTTCACCGCGCTTATCTTTCCCCCCAAATTGTTCACATAGGCGATCATATCAGGTAAATAGTACTCATTTTGTGCGTTATTGTTACCGGTTTTTTTTAATCCGTCAAACAGGGTGGTCGATTCGAAAATATAGGTTCCGACATTAACTTCGCCGATCAAACGTTCCTCGTCGGACGCATCTTTCTCTTCTACGATACGGCAAACAAAACCATCGGCATCCTTCACTATTCGTCCGTAACCGTAGGGATTTTCAGGCTGCATTGTCAGCACTGCGGCCGAGGCCCCTGATTCATAACTATTGACCAATGCAAGATAACTTTGCTTGCTGATCATCGGAGCATCACCGCAGGTTATTATTACCGGTCCGGTATAGCCGGTCAGACACTGCTCTGCCTGTAACACCGCATGAGCAGTTCCCAACTGCTCGTACTGATAGGCATAGGTGAATTCATCGCCCATTTGCTCTTTGACAAGCTCGCCGCGATAACCGACAACAAGAACGATTTCTTCGACTCCGCTTGCCTTTAAGGTGTCGGTGACGTGCTTCAGAAGCGGTTTTCCCTTCAGTTCATGCAGAACCTTCGGCAAATCCGACTGCATCCGCACACCCTTCCCGGCGGCCAAGACAATTGCTTTCATACTACCCATCCACGAGGCCGCGCCCGAAATGACGCTCGTTTTCAGCGGCTTATCCCAAAATAGAAGAGCCAATACGGGTCTGTAACGAGCACCCTTTTATCTGAGACGCCAGGATTCGAACCTGGGAATGCTGGGATCAAAACCCAGTGCCTTACCGCTTGGCGACGCCTCAATATATATAGAAACGGTTACTGCTACCGTAACTCACAAAAAGAAACATGTGCATACTTCTTTAACAATGAACCATAAGCAAGCTGCGCTTTATATCGATCCGCAAAAAGCCCGTATACCGTTGAGCCGGATCCGCTCATGAGCGCAAAGGCCGCATCCAGAGCAAGCAGTTCTTCTTTAATATGCCCGAGCTCAGGAAATTTCAAAAAGGCGACCTTCTCAAAATCATTGCTGAACGAAGACAAACCCAGTTGCTTGTAACGCCTTCTAAGTCCGTTTCGCGTTAAATGGACTAGATCACCCTGTATTCTGTCAAGCTCATTATACGCAGATTTTGTACTAATCGAGCAGGAGGGATGAACTAAAACCAGATATCCCTCAACTTTCAATCCGGGCTTATAAAGCAAATCGCCGGTTCCCAAAGCGATCATTTGCCTGTCGAAAAGACAATACGGTACATCAGCTCCGATCGTAGCGGCTAATCGAAGCAAAGCGCCTTTCGTAAAAACAGGGAAAACCCTGTTCAAAGCCATCAGGATACCGGCTGCATTAGTACTGCCGCCCCCCAATCCGGCTTCCGAAGGAATGCGCTTGTCCAGGCCTATCTCCGCCTTGAAACAAATGCCGCTTTTTCTGCTGAAAGCACTGGCGGCCTTGTAAATCAAATTGCGCTGCGAAGGCAAATTTCGCAAATCATCGGTAATCGCAGATCCATCAACACGCAAATCAACAGAGAAACTATTACTTCTCATCAAGCCATTGATCGTGATTTGATCAAAAAGCCCGATTTTCGACATCAAAGACAAAATATCATGATATCCATCTTCACGCTTTTTAACGACGCGCAAACAAAGATTTATCTTTGCATATGTTTTAAAAGAAATCTTCACTTTTTGGTCAAAATTATTATGCAGGCCTTTTGACGTCAAGAAATAAACATCTTTTTACACCCGGCAAATCGCAAATCCCGAATTCAAAGATGACGCGCAACAGCCCTCTGCAAACATACTCATGCGCTAAAGGCTGCTTTGCTTGAATATAAGGTAACCGTAATTGATTTCTTCAAACCTTGCATTTCTCTGCCGCCCATGCTCCAATCGATACCCGCAAGTGCAGTGCAAACATGCTGCATTATCCACTTCACACCCAAGCAAAAATCCGCGAACTTCATCCGCAGAGACAAATTCAATCATTTTGCTACACAATTATTCAGACCGGGACGAGGAAGTTTACCCGTTTACAATACGGACTTATGCCGTAATTCGAACTTTCAGTATCCAAATTAATAAAGGAGCGGATAATTGTACGATGTACACCGGGGTCACACAAAAAAGTGAGCGGATTTTCGCAGATGAAATAAAATTTTTCAGCAACAAACCAGAGAAACTACAACGTATAAAGACACAATAAAAAAGGGGATCCTTTCAGATCCCCTTAAATACTCTACTTTAAATTGCCGAATTGCGATTAAACGCGTTTAGCAACTTTGAAAGTTATGCGACGTTGTTTGGGGTTCTCAGCAGCTTCGCCACTGAAAAGCTCAGTTGCACCTTTAGAACCGGCTTTAACATAGTCCATTTTGCAACCATACGCACGCAATTCATAATAAACCTGCTGTGCTCTTTTAAGACCAACAGCGCTGTTTGCACCGTTTGAACCGAACTTACAAGCGTGTCCAACGATCCAAAGTTTGTAACCTTCGCGAGAGATTGAAGCAAGCGCTTCAGAAGCAGCAACACTGCTTACAACCGGACGAACAAGACGAACCTGGTCAAGAGATGCAATATGGTCACCATATGCAAACTCAATGATCTTGTCGTTAACTACTGAAAGCTGTGCATTCAGAGTAGCTGCAGTTGCCTCTGCACCGCCCAGTGAAGGCGCGATTGCCGCAGGTGCTTCTACTTCGGGTGCAGCTCCGCCGCATGAAGCGAGAGATACTGCAAGCGAAAGAACCGCAAGCATCAACAATACCTTTTTCATAAACTTCTCCTTAAACTGTTTATTGTTTATTTGTAATTTCCAATCATTGTAAACTTATGCATGAAGTCAGTTATTAATCAAGTTTTTTTTGGTTTTTTTTGGAATAAAATAATCGGCCAATAACAGAGCAATTCATTACACAAAAAAAAATAGAGAGGGGCAAGCCCTCTCTATTAAGTCCACTATCTATAAATCTTAGCGTGCGAGTTCACATTTGAAAGTTACACGACGCTGTGCCGGATTGCCTGCATCCTCACCAGATACCATGTCTGTATCTGTTGCAGACTTAACTTTGAGTTTAGCAGGATCAACACCGAGTGCGCGCAATTCATAGTAAACAGCATTTGCACGCTGAAGACCTACACCGCTTTTCTTTTCGTTCTTATCGTTATGTCCGATAACCGAAATTTTGTAACCAACCGGAAGACTGATTTCACCGATAACGCGGCGTACTATACGAGCCTCGTCAATGATGCCGCCCTTTTTCGCACTCATGTAAGGAAAACTATGAATTACAAGAGGGCTGAGAACACGGCGATTGATTTCAGCAGCCATAGCCGCAGCCTCATCACCAGTTGCAGTAGACGCAGCTGCTTCAACAACTTCAGTTGTTGCTGCGGTACCACCGCAAGCAACCATCGAAAGAACGAAAGCGATAGCGGCTACAGTAAGTAGAATTTTTTTCATTTCTTGCTCCTTAAAGATTTTAGATAGTTGCAATCAATAAGCATGATTGGAAACATTAATCAAGAAAAATTTCGGACTATTGGTGATAAAACGCAAACAAAGCCGTCTTTTATTCAGAATTTTTTAAGTTTTACGGCGTTCAGACATGAACACACGTATGAGAGAAAAAATACTGAACTAAACAGCAACATCTGAACAGATCATATCACTCATCGTTTGTCAAATATCGCGGTAAACGGATCTTTGCCGATAGTCTCAAAAAAACGCTCTGCCTCAAAAAAACCGGCGCCCCCCTCCCATTCGGCATAGATCCATTGCGAAGGATACTCGTCACGCTTTCTTTCGGTGCCGAGATAGTAAGCGCGTTCAATATCAGATCGCGTCAATACCTGTTCACTGTTCTTGATTTTTCTTCTGGGGATGACTCTGTATCCACCCAAATAGCTGTTCTTTTCATAATCGTAACAGGTATAGGCAAAGCGGGAATCTTCTATATAGATGAACAATAACGGAACATCGCGTGTCTTTAATAGAAGACGACCGAAGGATCCCTGGCCGTCAGATGGATTTTCGCCGGGCATAAGGGTGAAGAGAATCTCTTTTTGACTGACAGAACTCACCTGCGGTTCAAGCGGAGTGATCGCACTTGCACACGAAATAATCAGCGAAACTGATACAACAAGAGCGATACCCGCTGTACGAAATCCGGTATTTCGTATTTTTACAACACCGCGGCCCCTGCGAAACGCTTGTAACTGATTTCTTATACGCATGCCGTTTGATTGCCCGTTCATACATTATTCCCGTTTTCGAAGTTTAGCGCAAAAATGCCGATGAAGCCATGATTTATGACCTGTTTGCATGGCCGGGTACCTGACGCAGTTAACAACCAGGCTCCAGGGAAATATATTGTTTGTTTTAAAGCTTCACTTACCTTTGCAGCAGTTATCAGATATACCATTGATATGGTTTGTCACTCTTTTTTTGCAAATCGAAGAAGACGAAACCGAATATATATTTACGTAAAAATCTTATTCGCAATCAAGCTTCGGCAAAAATGACTTTTTACCTTCTGTCAACAGAAAGCCAGCTCCCTTCAAATGAAAGCAAGGCATCACGTTCAAGTGAACGTATAACGGAAACAATTCGTCGCTCCGGTTCCTTGATCAGTTTAAGAATTTCGCTGAGCGATATCTTCTGCTTTTCGACAACTAGCCTTACGATTTCACCGCGCAATTGTCTGTCAGATCCGGCAAAGGCAGACTGTTTTTTCCAGGATGCACTTTTTCTGGCGACATTGCCGTATATTTTTTTGAGGGCTGTGCCGTAATCCATCAAAGCGTGAAACCATACGGACGGTTTTTTTCTATAAAGATATCTTTCTATCAACGGGAGCAGCTCGCTGTCTTCGACCCCGATGCTGTCATGAAAAAACGAATGAATGAAAACTGTTCTGATATTTGTTTCGATATACGCCAGCGGTTCATCGTAAGCGTATACGCATATGGCTTTTGCGGTCGCTTCGCCGATGCCGGGTAATTTTTTGAACTCCTGCCATTCGAGTGGCGCTATCCCCCCGCATTGATCAATACTGCGCGCACATGCGCGAAGATAAAGAGCCCGCCGGTTATAGCCGAGCCCCGACCATGCGGCCAACAGTTCCCGATCGCCCGCATTCGCCAGACTGTAAAAATCAGGAAACAGCCGAATGAACAATTCATATTTTTCTATAACCCGTGACACCTGGGTCTGCTGCAGCATCACCTCGGAAATGAGTATGCGATAGGGATCGCGGGTATGACGCCAGGGCAGGTCGCGACCGTGACGTTCATAGTACGCGAGTATCCTTTTTTGAAATTGTGCGGGCGGGACAGGAGCGTTTTTAAGAATATATGCGGCGCTCCGTTCGGCAGCCAGAAGCGATTCGCTCATCCGCTGTACCGGCTGGTTCTGCCTATAAACAGGCGTGAAATAGAATCCTTGATATCAACACCGATCATGTACAGACAGGGAACGAAAAGCAGCGTGAGCAGTGTGCTGAACAAAAGACCGTAGGCCATCGCCATTACAGTTGGTTTGAGTGTGCCGACATCACCCCCGAAACCGTGGACGGTCGGCAGCAGACCCGCAACGGTGGTTATTGTCGTCAGCATTATCGGCCGAAGTCTGCGGGATGCGCCTTCGACGATATTCGCGATTACCTCATCCCTGCAGCAATTATGCAATTTCGCGAAGATTCTGTTGATGAACTCGACCATGATGATACTGTCGTTGACCACGACACCTGACAGACCGATGATGCCGATTACTGCCATGAAAGAAAGTTTTTCCTTGAAAAGAAAAAATGAAATGAGAACTCCGATTAAGCCGAAGGGAATGACAGACATGACGATCAGGGGATGACCGACCGAACGGAAGAGAAACAGCAGAATAAGATAGATGCCGACGATGACAATGATGAACGAAACGCCGAGTCCGGCCAGTGCGGTTCCGGTCTCCTGAAGTTCGCCGCCGGTCTGATAAGATACGGCCGGATATTTGGATTTTATCGACTCAACTTTTTTCTTCAACAGGACTCCCGCCTGCATCGGCGTCATCGAACCGTCGGTATTCGCGGAGATGGTGGTTGTTCGCTCTCCGTTGAAATGCCGTATCGAACCGCGGGCATTTCCCTCTTCAATATGTGCTACCTGAGAAAGACGCAGCAAGGCTCCCGCATTGTTCGGGATCAGCAGGTTCAGCAGATAATCGGTTCCCATCTTTCTGCTGTTTTGCACCTGTACGTAAAAATCCAGTTTTGCATCGGCATACTGCACCGAGGTAGCCTCAGTTCCCGCGTAGGCGGTGCGAACGGTAGAGGCGACACTGGCCACGCTCATGTTATACTGTGCGAGTTTCTCATAGTCAAAACGTATTCTTATTTCCTCTTTTCCGGCCTTATCGTCGGTATCGACATCCTTGATTCCCGGCGTCGAATTGAGAAAGCCCGTGATTTCGGCTACGGCGGCTTCGGTTTGCGCCACGTTATTCGAAATAACTTTCAGGTCGATCTCTTTTCCCGTCATCGGGCCGTAGCGCCTCTCCTGAAAATTGATCGACTCGAACATGCCGAAGCGTTCAACATTTACCGTTTTTCGCAGCGACGAGATGATATCTCTTGTACCGCGCTTCCGCTCGGTTTTTGTCACGAGCTGCACCAGCACCGTCGCCCAGTTGGTGCGCGGCCCTTCAAGATCGTTGTATGAGTGTTCACCGATGGTCGAGGTAATAGATAACAATTCCTCCCCGGGGATTGACTGCTGAAGCGTACGCTCGATCTCGCTCGTCAATTCTTCCATTGTGTCGAGCCCGGTACCGACTGGCGCCACCAGTTCAAGATAGAACTGCTCGGAGGTATCCTCGTTTCCCATAAGCTTGAAGCTGCGAAGACTCTCTTTTGATATCGCCACCGAAAAAACAAGAAGCGCCACAAATACAGCCAGAACCGGATAACGCAGGGAGAGCGTTTTTTTCAGTAAACCCTTATACACGGAGACGATCGCACTGAACCAGCGTTTTTCTCCCGTCGCATGCGAAACGCGGCTGTGTGCGAGATGGTTCGGCAGTATGAAGACAGCTTCGAGCAGAGAGACCGTGAGGGTCACTCCGATTACGATCGGAAAGACATAGATGAAACGACCCATTCGCCCGGTAATCATCATTAAAGGAAGAAAGGATATGATTGTCGTTAAAATTGTAACGGTTACGGGTCCGACAACCTCTCTTAGCCCCTCATAGGCGGCTTCCAGCGGCGGCAGCCCCTGTTCGCGTTTCACATAGACCGTCTCGGCGACGACAATCGCATCGTCGACAAGCATACCGAGTACCGTGATGATCGCCCCCAGGGTAATCGTATTGATCGAATTACCGCTGAGATTGAGAAAGATTACGGACATGAGCAGACAAAGGGGGATGGAAAAAGCCGTCCAGAATGAAGTCTTATGGTCGAGAAAGACAAGGAGTGTGACAATAACGAGTATGAATCCAATGAAAGCGTTGCTGAGCACCACCGACATCATACTTCGTATCGACTGCGAGTTGTCGGAAAGAATAGCGATACGGTATTTGTCTGCATAGAGATTTTCATTCTTTTTCAGCGTCTGTTTCAGTGAGTCGACGGTGCGAATGATATCCACCGTTTCTTTCTTTCTGATACTGTATATGACCGCCCTGCCGCCGTTTGCACGCAGATAGGTCTCGGCGTCAACAAAACCGTCACTGATTTTCGCGACGTCCTTTACTTTCAGATTTTTCTGCTCGAAACCTGAGCGTACGATCACCTCACCGACTTCGAGAGGATCGGTAAATTCGCCCAGCGTCACGATGTTGCGCTCACGGTCTATCGATTGAATCGTGCCGCCCGTTGAGCGCACATTTCTGTTTCTGATACTGGAAACAATTTCGGAAAGCGCAACATATTCATCTTCCATTTTCTGCGGATCGACATCGATGCGTATCTGTCTGTCATAGTAGCCGGCTTTTGTAACACTACTGACGCCGTTTGATTTTTTCAGCACCTTTTCCATGGCGTCAGCCATCTGATACAGGT
>JAEWVL010000269.1 GCA_023396665.1 Spirochaetota bacterium | reverse complement strand
ATATCAGAAAAAATATCAACATCCCGGTAAAGCACCTCTCCGGAATCGGCGCGAAGAAGGCCGTTTAAATGCTTCATCAGCACCGTTTTTCCCGAACCGTTCGCACCGGCAACAACGATAAACTCATTACGTGAAACGGAGAGATTGATGCCGTTCAGGACCGTATTCTCTCCGAAGCTTTTTTTCAGATTTCGCACATCAAGCAATTTCATTTCGCAATCACTTTTGCCCGAAGGGCAAGAGCGGCCGCAGCAGATGAACCAGCGCGATGCCGGCAACGGACTTTATGATCGTTCCCGGAATGAAGGGCAAAAGCCCTGCGGCAACAGCTTTCGACCAGTCGACACCGAGCACCGCTTTCAACCAGGGGACTCCGATGGAAAAAATCAGTACTATCGCGACCACCCATGCGATTATATCGAAGAGCATGCTTTTTTTCAGACTGATCGATCCGCTGACAAGTGCGACGGCAATATATGACACAAGATATCCCCCTGTAGGCCCGAGAAAAACCGCAAAGCCGCCACGACCCCCTGAAAAAACAGGAAAGTGCAGAAGACCGAGCAGAAGGTAGGTACCGACACAGGCGAGCCCCCAGCGTGGTCCCAGCAACAGCACAGATACGATAATAAAGGTATCCTGCAAAACGATCGGCACCGGAGTAAGTGGCAATCGTATACTCATATAGGCTCCGCCTATAATAAACAGCACACATAGTGCCGTTACGGTAACATGCAGCAGTTCATCTTTTTTCATCATACTCTCATTTTGTTTATTTTATTCTTATTACTTGTTGTTTATACTTCTCAACTCGTATCACGAATATCTGCTGCGACCCGCTTTATTCATGATAACAGTCTCCGAAAAACACATGCTCTTTGCTGTTTCCGTTTTTGACAAGCAATGCGCCGCCGGGAGCAAGCGACAGTGCAAGGCCCTCAAATACCCGGTGATCCTGGACAATTCTCACATGATGTCCTATTGTTGCGGAATGTTTTTGCCATAAGCTGTCAATTGTATCCTCATAAATAAGAGCCCGGTACTCATTCCAGTGGCAGAGTAATTTTTCGAGAAAAGTGCTGCGATTAATCTGATTTCCCAAAAGTGACGAAAGCGAGACGGCCGCGGGTGGCAGAGCGGAATTATTGAGGTTGACTCCGGCACCGATTGAAAGCGTTTCAAGAGTATCGCTGTCACCATCAAAGCGTGCAAGTACACCGGCGATCTTTCTGTCTTCAACGAGTACATCATTCGGCCATTTGACCTTTGCCGCTATGTGATATTCGTGTATGCTTGAGGCGATTGCGAGTGTCATCGCAAAAATTGCGCGATACAGCAGCGCAGAGGGTATTTTATCCGCTGATACGATTGTGAAATACAAGCCGCCTCGGGAAGAAAGCCATATGCGATCACGGCGCCCCCTCCCCCTACTCTGGGTTTCGGCAAGAACCAGACAGGAAGCTTCTTTGTCAAAGTCGATCGCGGCATCCATCGTTGTGGTGGTTTCAAAATGATATCTCAGCGAATAACCGTTGACTGAAGAAAGATCATAGTAATCATCCGCACACATGTAGCCATCGGCATTCGTACTGATGTCGAAACCCTGTGCCGTCAATGATTGCACCATTTTCCAGATCGCAACGCGGGACACACCGAAAATCGAAGCCAGTGCTTCTCCCGAAAGCCGATGCTTTCGTATGCAGCTGATCAGCCGCAACTGCCTTTCGTTAACCATAAATACAATACAAGTTAACGAACATTATTTGTCAAACCCGAAATCACTTTTATACCGGATCCGGCTTCATAATCAGTTGAAATAAAAAAGGGAGTGTCTGCCCGGACCATTGCCGGGAAGACACTCCCTTTTGAAACTTAACAGCTACGACCGTTATAACCGGCTTTGGACACTTACGAAAGGGGGATATACCCTGCGTCCTGAGCCAGGGCCTGTCCTTCAGAGGAAAGAATGTAATCTATAAACTCAAGAGTTGATCTGCTCGCTTTCTCCTCATCAATGATCATGTACAGACCGCGAAAAATGGGATAGCTTCCGTTTTTTCCGTTTTCTATCGTCGGTTCAATATTGCCGACACTCAGTGATTTTATCGTCGAGTTAAGATAGCCGTGTCCGACGTAGCCAATAGCGTTTTTGTTCTCTGAAAGATAGGTTGCCACGGCTCCGTTTGACGCCATCAACAGCGCTTCAGGAGAAACCTTGGTATCTTTCTTCATGACAGTTTCCTGCCAATATTCATAGGTTCCAGAAGAAGTATCCCTTGATATGATGACTATCTCCGCATCCTCTCCTCCCAGCTCTTTCCAGTTCACTATCTGTCCGCTGAAAATCTGCCGAAGCTGTTCCATCGATAAATCTTTCACGGGATTTGAAGGATGAACCACAGGACAAATCATATCGTAGGCAACGGTGATCTCCTTGATCTTCTTACCCGATGCTTCTGCCTCCTGTTTTTCTTTATCTTTCATCTCGCGTGATGAATTGGCTATATCACATGAGCCTTCAATAATCGACTTGATACCATCACCTGAACCCGTTCCCGAAAGTGAAATGTCGATTTCATCATTCATATCCATAAATGATTCAGACGCTTTCTGTGCGATCGGCAGAACTGTTGTTGAGCCTTTGATAACTATCTGCTCTCTGTGCTTTCTGGCACAGGCACCGGTAAAAAGCATGATGACTACGAGCAGAACCAGTATATTTGTCTTTTTTGCGAACATATATATCCGCCTCCGTAAGGTATGTAGTGTAAAACTCTTCACTTATATTCATTGCCACAACAAAATGATCTTGCATAACAGCGAATATGCAGATGAGTTAATTAAAAACAGAGATGTACCTCATTTGTAAATAAAATATAAAGAAACGGTGAAAAAACCTTAACATTAT